>JBATLU010000218.1:0-4723 GCA_049289475.1 Pontixanthobacter sp.
TTGCTGACCCGCATCAGGTCCCGCGCTTTGCGGCTGTCCGTTCTGGTCCAGCGAGCCAAGCATCTGCGCTGGATCAACGCCGAACACCAGCGCCGCGATCAGGGCGATAACAATCGTTCCGCAACCGACTTTACCGCCGCCACCGCCGGGAAAACGTGCGCCGCCGCCGGTTGTGCCAACCCGGATATTGTTTGGATCGAAACGGTTCAGGCGCATGGAAATTCCTTCGTCTTTAGTCGTGCGTATATTAATATTCTGGACAGCGGCGATGATGAACGCAAAAAGCGCGTAACACAAAGGTCTGTTGTAATTTTTTTGGAGAATTCCGCATGTTCCTGTCAGGTAAGCGCGCATTAATTACCGGTTCCACCTCGGGCATCGGGCTTGCCATCGCGCGGGCCATGGCGGCGGAAGGGGCAGAAGTTGTGCTAAACGGATTTGGCGATGCCGATGACATTGCCGCGCTGTGCAGCGAAATGTCAGCCACGCATGTCAGTGCCGATTTGCTGACGGTCGGGGGCTGCGAGCAATTGATGGCCGATGCCGATCCGGTCGATATTCTGGTCAACAATGCCGGGATGCAGCACGTCTCGCCGGTCGAAGATTTTCCGGTCGACAAATGGAATATGATCATCGCGCTCAATTTGACTGCGGCGTTCCACACCACACGGCTTGCGGTGCCGCAGATGAAGGAGAAGGGATGGGGTCGGATCATCAACACCGCCAGCGCCCATTCGAAAACAGCATCGCCGTTCAAGAGCGCTTACAACGCTTCCAAACACGGTATCGACGGCTTTACCAAGACTATTGCGCTCGAATTGGCGCAAACCGGGGTGACAGCCAATTGCATCAGCCCCGGATATGTCTGGACGCCGCTGATCGAAGGGCAGATACCCGATACGATGGCGGCGCGCGGCTTGAGCCGGGAAGCGGTTATCAACGATGTCCTGCTGGCGAAGCAGCCGACCAAGAAATTCGTCCAGCCTGCCGAAGTGGGTGCGGTGGCGGTGTTCCTGTGCCGCGAAGAAGCGGGCAATGTCACCGGGGCAAACTGGAGCATCGACGGCGGGTGGACGGCTGAATAGGGGCCGGAGTAAGGATTGAAACGGGGCGCAATGAGGGGTTTTTTACGCATAGCTGTGGGGCTGCTGGCGCTTTCGCTGATCGGCGGCTGCGCGGCCCAGCGTGCGTCCAACCCCAAGCCCGAAACATTGGATGCTATCGAGAGCGAACTGCACCGGCATATCGAAATTCTCGCCAGTGATGAATTCGAAGGCCGTCGCCCAGGCACCGAAGGAGAACGCAAGACCTTGCGCTATCTCGCGGATGATTGGGAGGCATCGGGCCTCAAATCGGGCACCAATGATCCGGCCAACCCTTGGCTCGCCCCGGTCGAATTGACCGTAAGAACCCCGCAATCGGCCAGCATCAAATTCCGCAAGGGCACGCGCGCGGCAGCTTTCCCCGATGGACAGGTGCGCATTTTCACCACCGGCCAGCACGCGCTGTTAGCCGATGCGCCGTTGATGTTTGTTGGCCATCAAGGCGACAGTCTTGACCAATCGATCCTGACTGGGCGCGTGGCGGTTATGCTGTGGGATCATCCCGAACGCGAGCGCCAGCGTATGGCCTTGCTCGAAAACGGCGCGGCAGCGGTGCTGGCAATTGTCAGCGAGCCTGCCGAATTCGATCAGTTGGTCGCGATCAAGCAAAGGGGTTCCTACCGGCTGGCAGGCAGCGACGAATTTGGCGCGATCGACGGGCTCGTGAGTGCGCAAGCGGCCAAGGACCTGCTGGGTGCATCGCAGTTCGACGCATTGGAGCGCGAGGCGCAGAGTCCGATCTTCCGCCCCAAGCTGCTCAATCTGACTATCGATCTGGAACTCACATCCACCACCGGCACAGTGCGTACGCATAATCTGGTGGCTAAATTGCCCGGCAAAAACAGCGATGGTAAATCGGTCGTGCTGATGGCGCATTGGGACCATTTCGGGCGCTGCGGTGATGCGGTGACCGGCGATCTGATCTGTAATGGAGCGGTGGACAATGCCAGCGGGCTCGCGGTGCTGAGCGGCGTGGCAAAACGGCTCTCCGACGGTCCAATGCTCGACCGGGATATTTATTTCGTGGCGACCACGGCGGAGGAATGGGGCTTGCTCGGCGCGATTGCCTTCACCCGCGATCCGCCGGTTCCACTCGACACTATTGTCGCCGCCTTCAATATTGACACGATTGCGGTTGCGCCGCGCGGCGGACCGGTGGCTATTGTCGGGCGCGGACTAACCCCGCTCGATGCCCAGATCGAGGCTATCGCCCGGCTATTGGGGCGCGAAGTGGTCGACAATGGTTTCTCCGACCGCTTCATCCGCCGTCAGGATGGGTGGGTGCTGCTGCAGCGCGATGTGCCCAGCCTGATGGTGTCGAGCGCATTTGCTGATCCCGCGCGGATGGAGATTTACACCACCGAACGCTATCACCGTCCCGGCGATGAAACAGCCGGCATAGAATTGGGCGGGGCGGCGGAAGATGTGCTGCTGCATCTGGCTTTGGTGCGCCATTTTGCGGCACGGCCAGCGGCCGAAATGCCTGCTCAATAAGCCATCAAGAAAGCGCAAATACGCAATAAAGCGGATATTCGCACTGTCCCCTCTAGCGACTGTCACAATCCGTCGTTACATGGACCGCCACGAAACCCCGGATATGAGTCCTTCACAGGATGAAATGCCCGTCGGAAAGGCGCAAGGCGCCGGATTTTTTGAAAGCTTGAAAGTGGCGCATATGGATATTCCCCTCGGTCTTACCTTTGATGATGTTTTGCTGCGCCCAGCAGAAAGCGACATTTTGCCGAGCATGGCCGATACGCGCACCCAGCTGACGCGCAGCATCAGTCTGAATATCCCGGTTATTTCCGCCGCGATGGATACTGTCACAGAAGCCGATATGGCGATTGTCATGGCGCAGATGGGCGGCATCGGGGTGCTGCACCGCAATCTTGAAATTTCCGAACAATGCGCCGCCGTGCGCGCGGTCAAGCGGTTTGAAAGCGGCATGGTGGTCAATCCGATCACCATCAGCCCCGACGCAACGCTGGGTGACGCGCAGGCTTTGATGACCGCCAATCGCATTAGCGGCATTCCGGTTGCGGATGCCAACGGCAAGCTGTGCGGCATTCTGACCAATCGCGATGTGCGCTTTGCCGAGAATCCCGGGCAGCCGGTGCGCGAATTGATGACCACCGAAAATCTCGCCACCGTGCCGCTTGGCACCGGTCAGGAGGAGGCGCGCCGCCTGCTCCACCAACGGCGGATTGAAAAGCTGATCGTGGTGGACGAGCATTTCCACTGTATCGGCCTGATCACGGTCAAGGATATCGAAAAAGCGGTCAATTATCCGCACGCGACCAAGGATTCGACCGGCCGTTTACTTGTGGCTGCGGCAACAACCGTTGGCGACAAGGGTTTCGAGCGGACACAGGCGCTGATCGATGCCGAATGCGACGTCATCATGATTGACACCGCGCATGGCCATAACAAGGATGTCGCGCGGGCAGTTGAACGCGCCAAGAAACTCTCCAGCACGGTCCAGATCGTTGCGGGCAATGTCGCCACGGCAGAAGCCACACGGTCTTTGATTGATGCCGGCGCCGATGCGGTGAAAGTCGGCATCGGACCCGGTTCGATTTGCACCACGCGCGTGGTCGCGGGCGTGGGCGTACCGCAATTGACCGCAATTCTCGAAAGCGCGGCCGAAGGCGCAAAAGCGGGCGTGCCGATTATCGCCGATGGTGGCCTTCGTACCTCGGGCGATGCAGCCAAGGCGCTCGCTGCCGGAGCCTCGACCATTATGATCGGATCAATGCTTGCCGGGACCGAGGAAGCGCCCGGAGAGACATTCCTCTACCAAGGGCGCAGTTACAAAAGCTATCGCGGGATGGGTAGCGTTGGCGCGATGGCGCGCGGCAGTGCCGACCGCTATTTCCAGGCCGATGTCTCTGCACTGAAGCTGGTTCCCGAAGGGATCGAGGGACAAGTGCCGTATAAGGGGCCTGCCAAAGATGTGGTTCACCAATTGGTCGGCGGGATCAAAGCGGCTATGGGCTACACCGGTTCGGCCACCATCCCCGATTTGCGCGAGCGGGGTAAATTTGTCCGCATCACTGGTGCAGGTCTGAGCGAAAGCCACGTCCATGATGTCGCGATTACCCGCGAAGCACCGAATTATCCGACGCGCTAATTCTTCCCTGGAAAGGGTCACAAATGGTTGAAATTTTTGTCCCTTTCCTGCTCATTTTGATGAGCTGGAACGATGCCGATCCTGCCGGAACGCTCGATGTAACTGCGCAAGTTTATCTCGACCAACAGGCCTGCATTGTTGCCGGTGCCGAAGCAATGGCCGCGTTTTCCGCGCAGCAATCCGAACTGCTGGAAAACAGACGCGGCGAGGCGATGCAGCCGCGCCGCGCCGAATTCCGCTGTGTGGAAGCGCCGCGCGACATTACCCGCACTGGTAATGAAGAGGGCGTGCAGTGACTCCCGCAGCGCGGGTCCAGTCGGCCATTACAATTCTCGACCAGATTATCGACGCGGCGCAGAGCCGCGGTGCACCCGCAGACCGGGTGATTTCCGAATGGGCGCGCGCCAATCGCTATGCCGGATCGAAAGACCGGCGCGCGATCCGCGAGCTGGTTTACGGCGCAATCCGTGCTTGCGGTCCGGTTCCGCTC
>JBATLU010000219.1:0-16444 GCA_049289475.1 Pontixanthobacter sp.
GCTCAGGCCCGGCAGTTTGCGCGAAACAGTGTATTTGCGCGCCATGCTCGAAAGCACAATTCCGCAGGTACGCCAGCGGACGGCAGCATTGCGCGCCGAAATCGACCGCGGCCGCGCGCTCGAACAAGAGGCAGGCCAAGCACTTGCCGCGCTCCAACAGAGCGAGACGCAATTGGCAGACCGGCAAAAGCGCCTTGCAGTTCTCGAAACCCGCCAACGGCTTGCATCACGGCAAGCAAGCGGCGCGGCAGATCGGGAAAGCGAACGCGCTTTAGCCTTGGCCGAGCAGGCACGCGATCTGGACAGCCTGGTTGAACAACTCGGAGAGGCGGCAGGCCTTCGCAAACAGCTCGCGGCGTTGCCCGGCCCGACCATGCGCCCTGCGCAGCCGCAAAATTCACTGGCTCAGTCGGCACCCGAACCGAGCCCAAGCGCCGCAGACATCAAGCGTCTGTTTCAACTGCCAGTGACCGGACGCACGGTTGCCGGGTTCGGAGAAACAGGCACAGGCGGCATCCGTACCACCGGCGTCTCGTTGCAACCGCGCGCTGGTGCGCAAGTGATTGCACCGGCGGAAGGCAGAGTGGCGTTTGCCGGTGCCTATCGCGGCTATGACAAAATTGTGATCATCGAACACCCTGGCGGCTGGACCAGCCTGGTGACGGGGCTTGCCCGGGCCGATGTTGCGGTCGGTGAGGAACTGGTGGCCGGTGCTCCGCTCGGCGTTGCAGGCGTCGACACTCCTGTCGTCACGCTCGAATTGCGCCGCGATGGCACGCCGGTAAATCCGCTCGAATTCATTCGATAGCGCAACACATCGGGACGATTTCGCCCCGCTGCGGGACGGAGCTGCAATCGTCACCTTTCATTCAGCCGCCGCGCGCGATAAGTAGGCTGACAATTGAAAGGTCATTGTTGATGAAAATTGCCGCCCTGCTCCGTGCGACCGCGCTTGTGTCTGCTGTCGCATTGATTCCCGCAACCACTGCCGGAATGGCGCAGGTAGATGGGCGTGCAGGACCCGAGTTTGCCAAACTCTTTGCGATTTATCAGCAGATCAAGGCCAATTACGTCGACGATGTCGATGACGAGAAGCTGTTTCGCGGCGCGATTGACGGGATGCTGGCGTCGCTTGACCCACATTCGAGCTATCTCGATGGCTCGGATCTGCAGCGACTCAACACCATGATCGACGGCAATTATTCGGGCCTCGGCCTGTCGGTGATTATGGACGATGGCGCGGTCAAGATTATCTCGCCCTTCAGGGGCAGCCCGGCTGAAGAGGTCGGCTTGAAAGCGGGCGATTATATCACCCATCTTGAAGGCAAGCTGATCTATGGCGGCGACCTTGATGATGCTGTCAGCAAGATGCGCGGTCCCGCGGGCACCTCGATCCGTCTGACCATCTTTCGCGCCGGACGCGACGAGCCGTTCGATGTAACCGTCACCCGCGGGGTGATCGAACTGGAACCGGTCACCTCCAAGCTTGAAGCGGGCAATATCGGCGTAATCTCGGTCAACGAGTTTTCGCGCGATGTCGGGTCTGATGTTTTTTCGGCCTATCAGGCGCTGCGCAAGGAAGCGGCTGGCCGGATGGGCGGGCTGGTGCTCGATCTGCGCTCCAACCCGGGCGGATCGCTCGATGAAGCGGTCGCTCTGTCCGATCTGTTCCTCGACAAGGGCCGGATTGTCTCCCAGCGCGGCCGCGCAACGGGTGAAACGATCTATTACGATGCCGAATCGATGTTCAGGGGCGAGATCGCCCAAGGCGTCCCGTTGATTGTGCTGATCGATGCGGGCTCCGCGTCGGCGTCCGAAATCGTCGCCGGTGCGCTGCAGGATCACCGCCGAGCGGTGATTATGGGGCAGCAAAGCTTCGGCAAGGGCAGCGTCCAGACTTTGCTACCGTTGACGCGTGATAGCGCGCTCAAGCTCACTACGGCGCGCTATTTCACCCCGGCGGGCAAATCGGTTCAGGAAGGCGGGATCACGCCGGACATCAAGGTTCCGCAATTGTCCGATCCCGATTTGGAGAAACGCGCCAAGTTTCAGCTACGCGAATCCGATTTGCGCGGCCATTTGGTCAATGAACTGGCGCTGGAAGACAAGGCGCTGGAGGCGGACAAATTGTCCGATCCGCGGTTCAAACTGACCTCGGCAGAGCTGAAAGAGCAGGGTGTTGACGATTATCAGCTCTATTATGCGCTGCAGACTTTGCGCCGGACGTCGCCCAATGCGGTTGCGCGGGCCAAGTAATCGGGCAAAGGGTGGTGCATGATTGAAAACCGCTCTTCAAAGCTGGCGCAACATTTGTCGCTGGCGATCCCCGCGCTGCTTTTGGGCGGAGCCTATATTTCCGAATATGGCTTTGGCTTGTTTCCATGCGAAATGTGCTGGTGGCAACGGTGGCCGCATTTTGCCGCGATTGGCCTTGCGCTGATTTCCTATTTCGCACCGCCGCGCTCTTTGTGGATCGCGCTTGCAGCCACCGCGATCATGATCTCTGGGCTGATTGGCGGTTTCCACGCCGGGGTCGAGTATGATTGGTGGGAGGGCATCACCGGTTGCTCGACCATGGTTAAACCGGAAGGCATGAGCGCGTTGGACGCAGTTATGAATATGCCGATGATCCGCTGCGATGTGGCCCAGTGGGATTTGTTTGGCATTAGCCTTGCCGGATGGAATTTCCTGATTTCCGTGGGCGGGGCAATGTTGATTCTCGTCCTGCTCGCCCGGTCAAAGGCAGCCAAAATATGACCAAACTTGATACAGACCGCATGATCCGCGTTGATCAGGCTGGGGAATTTGGCGCGACGCGTATATATAAGGGGCAGTTGGCGGTGATGGGTAACCGGCACCCGCTTTCACCCGAGATTGCCGCGATGGCCGCGCAGGAAGAAGCGCACCGGACCAAATTTGACGCGCTGATGGCGCGCCGCGGCGTGCGCCCGACGATATTGCAGCCCTTTTGGTCGGCGGCAGGCTATGCGCTTGGGGCGGGCACCGCACTGCTCGGGCCAGAAGCCGCGATGGCCTGCACCGCCGCGGTCGAAACCGAAATCGACAAACATTATTCGGATCAGCTTGACGCCTTGGAAGCAGAGGGTGCCGATCCCGAACTCTCCGCAATGATCGCCGATTTCCGCGAAGACGAGCGCGAACACCGCGAAACGGCGCTTGCAGCTGGTGCAGAAAAAGCACCTGCCTATCCGCTGCTGACCGGTGTGATCCGCCTCGGTTGCCGCGCCGCAATCAAACTTGCTGAACGGATTTGATTCACCCAGCCTTGACGCCCTCTTTGCGCAAAGGCCCCGCTTCATATACTATTCAGCGCAGGCAGCGTCTAACGCTGCCCTAGATTGACCATTTTTCGGGACAATATCGATGAAACGCATTTTGACCGCCGTCCTCTTGGGATCGCTCGCCGCCTTCCCAGCCATGCTTTCCGCGCAAGATTCTGCGGGAGACAAGGTCAATATGGTGATCGTCTATGGCGACGATAAATGCCCCGAATCGACCGCGACCGAGATTACAGTCTGTGCCCGTAAGGCCGAAGATGAGCGTTTCCGTATTCCGGAAAATCTGCGCGAGAGTGACAGCGGCGACAATGTGCCTTGGGCAAAACGCGTTGAAAGTTTCGAGACGGTGGGCGCATTTGGCACATTGTCCTGTTCGCCTACCGGCCCGGGCGGGATCACCGGTTGTACCGATCAGATGATCAAGGCGGCCTATGCCGAAAAAGCCAACAGTTCATCGGTCCGCTTCGGGCAATTGATCGAAGCCGCGCGCGCAGACCGCCTGTCTGAAATCGATGCCGACGCGGCGGATGAACAGGCGCGGGTCGAAGTGATCGAGAAGGAATATATGGAGCGGCTTGCCAGCGAGCGTGAGGCGCAATTGCCTGATGAAGCGGCTGCAGCTGACAGCGCGGCGCTGCCCGATCCCAAAGGGATCAGCGGCGAATAGGCAGAATTAACCTTCTTTGGCTATGGCGCTGCCTATGAGCACGCCGATCAAGATTCTCTCCGTATTCGGAACACGCCCCGAAGCGATCAAATTTTTCCCGCTGGTCCATGCGCTGGACGCCGATCCGCGATTTGATTCGCGCGTCTGTGTGTCGGGCCAGCATCGCGGGATGCTTGATCAGGTGCTCGAAATAGCCGGTATCGTGCCGCATCATGATCTTGATCTGATGCAGCCCGATCAGACGCTCGATGCGCTGACCGCCAATTTGCTCACGGGAATTGGCAAAGTGCTCGACGCGGAAATGCCCGATTGGGTGATTGTGCAGGGCGATACCGCCACTGCCATGTCGGGTGCGCTTGCCGCCTATTATCGCAAAATTCCGGTCGCGCATGTTGAGGCAGGGCTGCGCAGTTACAACATTCATCATCCCTGGCCTGAAGAGGTCAACCGCAAGATTGTCGGCAGCTTTGCCGCGCTCCATTTTGCCCCGACCGAGACGGCTGCGAATGCCCTCAAGCGCGAGGCGATTGATCCGGCGACCATCCATGTCACGGGCAATACGGTGATTGACGCACTCCACTGGATTACCGGCGAGATCGAAAAGAAGCCTAGTTTGGCGGGCAATCTGGCCGATCTGGAAGCGCGCTTTGCAGGCAAACGTATCATCGGTGTGACCAGTCACCGGCGCGAGAATTTCGGTGGCGGGATGGAGGGCATCGCCGATGCCATCCGCCGGATTGCGGCGCGTGCTGATGTCGCCATGATCTTTCCGGTTCACCTCAACCCCAATGTCCGCAAAATCATGAATGCCGAACTTGCAGGGCTCGATAATGTCGCGCTGATCGAGCCGCTCGACTATCCGCATTTTGCGCGGCTGCTCGACATTTGTACGCTGATGCTGACCGACAGCGGCGGCGTTCAGGAAGAAGCGCCAGCGCTGGGCAAGCCGGTGCTGGTGATGCGCGAGACGACCGAACGGCCCGAGGGGGTGGAGGCGGGCACCGCCAAACTGGTCGGGACCGATGCCGATACCATCGTGGCCGAATGCAACCGGCTGCTCGATGATGAAGCCGCCTATTCGGCGATGTCGAAGGCGCATAATCCGTTCGGAGACGGCAAGTCGGTCGCGCGGATCATCGAGGCGCTGGCTGCGGCTTGATTTCACCGATCAGCGTTACCGCAATATTTACCCTCTGCCCGTAAGGCTGCTGCGAACGAAATTTTGCAGCAGGATCAAAATGCGCGGCGAAGAAAAACCCCAAGTCTGTGTTATCGGCCTCGGCTATATCGGCCTGCCGACAGCGGCGATTATTGCGCGTGCCAATTGCCCGGTAACCGGTATCGATGTGTCCGATCATGTGGTCGAGACGATCAATCGCGGTGAAATCCATATCGAGGAAGTCGATCTTGACGGTCTGGTGCGCGGCGTAGTCCAGCGCGGATTGCTCAAGGCTTCGACCCAGATCGTGCCCGCCGATGTGTTCGTGATTGCGGTTCCGACCCCGTTCGAGAAAGACGGCCACCATACGCCTGACGTTTCCTATGTGATGTCAGCAGCGACCGAAGTGGCGGGCGTTTTGAAAAAGGGTGACTGCATCATCCTCGAATCGACTTCGCCGGTTGGCACCACCGAAGCGATGCGTGATCTTATTTCCGGCTTGCGCCCCGATCTGAAACTTCCGGGCAAGACCGATGAGACTCCGGATGTCGCGATCGCCTATTGCCCAGAGCGCGTGCTGCCCGGCAAAATCCTCGAAGAATTGACGCATAATGACCGCTCAATCGGCGGCATTACCCCGCGCTGCGCGCGCAAAGCGCTGGCATTCTACAAACGTTTTGTGCGCGGAACCTGTGTGACCACCGATGCCCGCAGCGCAGAAATGACCAAGCTGGTCGAAAACGCCTATCGCGACGTTAACATTGCTTTTGCCAACGAACTGTCGATGATTTCGGATCATATGGGCCTCGACGTTTGGGAAGTGATCAAGCTCGCCAACCGTCATCCGCGCGTGAATATCCTCCAGCCGGGCCCCGGTGTGGGCGGACATTGCATTGCGGTTGACCCCTATTTCATCATTCACGGCGCGCCCGATCAGTCACCGCTGATTCGGACCGGTCGCCAAGTCAATGACGCCAAAATGCACCATGTTATGGAGCAGGCGAGCAAGTTGATTGAAGAAAATCCAGGCGTGCCCGTGGCGTGCCTTGGGCTAGCTTTCAAAGCCAACATCGATGACTTCCGCGAAAGCCCCGCGCGTTTTGTTGCGGCCAAGATTGCCCGCCAGTTCGGCAAGCGGGTCAAGATCGTCGAGCCCTATGCCGGCGAACTTCCGCGCGAATTTGACGGCACCGGCGCTGAACTGGTCGATATCGACTTTGCGTTAGAGAACTGCGGTATTCTGATTGTGCTGGTCGACCACGACATTTTCAAAGTGGTACCCGCCGAAGAACGCGCTGGCGCATTGGTGTACGACACGCGCGGCATCTGGCCCGATGCGGCGGTCAAGCCAGTCAAGCCGGGACTTCGCCTCGCAAGCTAGGCTGGTTCAAACGCTGTAATATTCGCGGTACCAGCTGACAAACTGCCGAATCCCCTCGCGGAAATCGGTTTTCGGCTGATATCCGGTCAGCGATTTGAGCAATTCGGCATTGGCCCAGGTGGCGGGCACATCGCCCTTTTGCATATCCATATAATTGCGGATGGCTTTCTTGCCGCATTGCGTCTCGATCTCGTCGATGAAATCGGTCAGCTTCACCTTGTCGCTATTGCCGATATTGACCACGCGGAACGGCGCGACGGGCGACAGGCTGTCTCCAGCGGGAATATCCTCCCTGCTTTCAGGCCGGACCGGAGCAGCATCGATCAGCAGACGAATTCCGCGCACCAGATCGGTCACAAAGGTGAAATCGCGGTACATCTCGCCGTGGTTGTAAATGTCGATCGGCGTGCCATCCAGAATACCCTTGGTGAATTTGAACAGCGCCATATCGGGCCGCCCCCACGGGCCGTAGACGGTGAAGAAGCGGAACATGGTGGTCGGTAAATTCCACAGATGTGCATAGCTATGCCCCATCGATTCGTTCGCCTTCTTGGTCGCGGCGTAGAAAGTCATCGGTGTTTCGACCCGCTCCAGCTCGTCAAACGGCATATCTTCATTGGCACCGTAAACGCTGCTGGTGCTGGCCATCAGCAAATGATCCACGCCCAGTTCGCGCGCGCATTCCATCACGTTGAATGTGCCGATGATGTTCGAATCCAGATAGGCGCGCGGGTTTTCCAGGCTGTAACGAACGCCTGCCTGCGCTGCGAGATGGACGATCACGTCAGGCCTTTCGGCCAGCATCAGTTCGCGCAAGCCATCGAAATCCTCGAGCATGCCGATATGCGCTTTGAAATGTTCGTTCTGTAGCAGCATCTGGTGCCGCCGTTCCTTGATCCGCACGTCATAATAATCGGTCATCCCGTCAAAACCGACCACCGCAAAGCCCTCTTTCAAAAGCAGCTGCGACAGGTGGAAACCGATAAACCCGGCCGAACCGGTGACGAGGACTTTGCGCATGGAGATAACTTTCAGGAGAATTGAATGGCGAGTCTATTTCGCCCCGAATCCGCCGAGCACAACACGGATCGTCTTGAGAGCGATCAGCATATCGAGCCAGTGCGAGATATTTTTGACGTAATAAAAATCATATCGCAGCTTATCGGTAACCGCGTTTACGCTGGTAACGTGGCCTTGGTTGACCTGCGCCCAGCCGGTAAGGCCGGGCCGCACAATATGGCGGTACGAATAGAACGGTATCTCACCTTCATACCATTCTGACAGGCTGAGAGCTTCGGGCCGTGGGCCGATCCAGCTCATCTCGCCTTTGAGGATGTTCCACGCTTGCGGCAACTCATCGAGCCGGACCTTGCGCAGGAACCGCCCGACGCGGGTTATCCGTGCATCATCGTTCTTGGTCATCGAATCATGCCGCTGCGCGTCATCGTCATCGGCCACGTCACGGTTATGCATAGTGCGGAATTTGACCATCCGGAAAACCTCGCCGCGAAAACCCATCCGCTCCTGAATAAACAGCACGGGCCCTTTTGAATCGAGCCGGATAGTTAGCCCGAGCAGGAGCATCAGAGGGATAAGGACCGGAGCGAGGAGAATGACCGATACGACGTCGATAATCCGCTTCAGCGCCATATAGGGCAGGTTGGGGATGAGCGAGCCGAGGACGTTTTCGCTCAGCCGGTCGATTCGCACCTGACCCGTCTCCAGCTCCATAATCTGGCGGTAATGATACACCGGAATGCCGCGCAAAGCCGCTTTCGCGAACAGACGTTCCCATTCGTCTTCGTGGTCAAAATGGAGATCGGCCACCAGCGAGCCATTGATATCATTATTGTCAATTCGTTCCTCAAGTGTCTGAGAAGTCATGATAATTTCCTGATTCGGGCGCGGCTTCAATTCCTCGACGCGCCCACCTGTCACCACATATTGAATTTTGCTGCCCAAGCGCGTCAGCGCAGTCAGCACATAGCTGGTTAGCAAGGTCGCGATGAAGCAGGACCCAATCAAAGAGATCGAATAGGGCGAGCGTATTACGAAAATCACCGAAATGGCGGCTGCAAAGGTAAGGAAATTGACCGGCAACACGTAGGACAGCCTTCGCGCCTTCGCGTAGAGCCGCAATTTGGCAAGAATGTACCAACTCGCAAGACATGCCGCGACAATAGCAGGGACAGTGCTCTGGATAATCGGTGAGGTAAGGCTGGGCGATCGCCCGGCAAACCAGATCAACAGCGGAACAATAACGCCAAACAGCAGATAGCATGTGAATTGCACGCTTTGCCGGGCGAGCGGATGGCTATCTTGTAAAGCCTCGGCATCCACCTGTTGCATCAGCATCGCAATATCCTCCCGGCCGTTGCATCAGCAAAAGCCGCTTTGCGCACCATCTTGAAAATCCGCATTTTTACTTACTTGGGATCATCAACTTGCGCAAGAAACGCACCCTGCGCCACATCAAAATACGGCAAGCTCGTTTTCGAGAAAGCCGCCGCTTTTAACCGATTTGTCGATGGCCAGCAGGCTGGCGAGTAACCGGGCAAGATAATCCAGCGGCACCGCGTTGGGGCCGTCGGACATGGCATTTGCCGGATCTGGATGCGTTTCCATAAACAGGCCTGAAATTCCGACTGCAGTCGCCGCACGGGCCAGAACGGGCACGAATTCGCGTTGCCCGCCTGAACTTTTGCCCTGGCCGCCGGGCAGCTGGACTGAGTGGGTTGCGTCAAACACCACCGGACGCCCGGTTTCGCGCATGATCGCAAGACTGCGCATGTCGGATACCAGATTCTGATAGCCGAATGATGCGCCGCGTTCGCAAACCATGATGTTGTCGCCATCACCGCCAGCGGCCTTTGCTGCAGCAACCGCCTTATCGACCACATTGACCATATCGCCCGGTGCCATGAACTGGCCCTTCTTGATATTCACCGGAATGCCGGCCGCTGCGACGGTGGAGATGAAATCTGTCTGCCGCGCCAGAAACGCGGGGGTTTGCATCACGTCGACCACTTGTGAAACCGGTGCAACCTGTTCTTTCTCGTGCACATCGGTCAGCACCGGAACACCGATTTCACGTTTTACCTTGGCGAGAATTTCAAGACCTTCATCGAGTCCCGGCCCGCGAAAGCTGGTGCCCGATGTACGGTTGGCCTTGTCGAAGGAGCTCTTATAAATGAAATGGATGCCGAGATCGTCGGTGATCTTCTTGATCGCTTCCGACGTGCGCATCGCCATTTCTTCGGATTCGATGACGCAGGGTCCTGCGATCAGGAAAAAGGGTTGGTCGAGGCCGATATCTTTGCCGCAGAGTTTCATTCTGGTCTTTCCATATAATATTCGAGGCCTTCGCCTCCGCGCTGCTGCGCGATTAACGGGTCCGAACACATACCAAAGGCACTGCAATCCAAACCCGTGTGATCGGCGGTTCCCCTAGGGCAAACCCAGGAAAAAGAAAATGGTGCCTATTCGATGCCCATAATCGCAAGCGATTGTTCGATATGCGGGATATCGCTGGGGTTGTTCAATTCCCAAATCTCCCAAGCCGGCGATTGCACTTCGATTGTACGAATTGCCACGCCGAGATCGAGGAAACGCAGCTGCTCCAATCCTTCAAGCTGCTCCAGCGCGGAGGGCTCGCCCGCGACATATTTGCGCAATGCTGCTGGACGGTAGGCATAAAGCCCGATGTGGAGCAAAACTGGCAAATTGCTGTCGTCTGCCTTGCTGACATCCAAATGCGGAATGATCCGCTTTGAGAAATAATGTGCGTTCCCGGTAGAGGAGATCGCGCCGAAAGTGCCGCCGACAATGCTCTTCTTCTCGTCCGCGACCAGCTTGTCATACAAGGTTCGGCTGCAACGCACGACTGGCGTCGCCACTTCAATCGCGGGATCGGCGCGCATTGCCTCGATCAGGCTTTCGACGAAATAATCGGGGATCAGCGGCGCATCGCCCTGCAGATTAACGACAATATCGGGTTCGCTATCCAGCGTTTCTAGCAGTTCGGCGCATCGCTCGGTACCATTGCGGCAGCTGGAGGATGTAAAAATCGCCTCGGCCCCGAAAGCGCGGGCGGCTTCAAGAATCTCGTCGCTATCCGAAGCGACAAGCACGCGGCTGGCAGAAGAAACCCGTTTCGCGGCTTCCCAGCTGCGTTCGATGAGGCTTTTGGCGATGCCGCCAACGCCGCGTAGTGCAGCCAAGGGTTTACCGGGGTAACGCTGCGACGCGTAGCGGGCAGGAATGACGATCAGGGTTTCGCCGGACATGGAATAGCCTTCGATTGCGGGAGTTTGACGGGCACCTTAATCCCGCAGGCCTGCGGCGACAAGCGCGGCAATGGCGGTGCGGTACCGGGCGATTACGATCGCAACGTCATAGTCGCGCTTCATCAAAGCGTGCTCGGCATCGCCTATCGCTTGCATGGCAGGCGGCGCTTGCGCGGCAAACTGCAGGCATGACGCCGCGAGACTCTTCGCATCACGCACTTCGCATAACAGCCCTGAAACGCCATTTTCCACCACCGCGCGGCAACCGGGAACGTCGGTGGTGATGATCGGGCGGCCCATAGCTGCGGCTTCGATCAGAGATCGCGGCGCGCCTTCGCGGTAGGAGGGTAAAACCACGCAATGTGCGGCTTGGACATAAGGCCGGACATCATCGGTCGCGCCCAAATATGTTACCGAGCCGTCTTCGGCATAGGGGGTAAGTTCGCTTTCGGAAATGGCCGTGCGGTTTTCCGAACCCAGCGGGCCGAGCAGCTGAAACACCAGCTCGGGATTTGCTGCTTTGGCGATCCGCGCCGCATCGAGATATTCGCCGACACCCTTGTCGCGGATCAGCCGCGAAATCATCAGGAAGATTGTACCAGCCTCTTTGCCAAGCAGCGGACTGGCGGAGAATCCCTCCAGATCGATTCCGGAACCGGGCAGCATTTTGACTTGCTGCTGCTTCAGTAAATGGTTTGCGATCAGAAACTCCCGGTCGTCGTCATTCTGCACAAAGACAATTGGCAGGCGGCCGAGCGCAAACCGATAGAGCAGCTTTCCGGCAAGGAACATCGGCTTCGAGCCCAGGAAAATCGTCCCCAGACCAGTGACATTGGGCAGGAAGGGAATGTTCATCGCGCGCGCCGCAACTGCGCCGAAAATGTTGTTCTTAATCGTGTAACTCAAGACAACATCGGGTTTCAATACGCTAAAATGCCGTTTGAAATGGCCGACCAGCCCGAGATTGCTCAGCAGCCCGAGGCCGCGCACATCCATTTCCAGCGGAACATAGTCTGCGCCGAGCCCTGTCAATTTGGAGACTGTTTCGTCTGTGGGCGCGAGTATGGTAACGCGGTGGCCATCAGCCAACAACGCTTCGACCAAGGGCTTACGGAAATTCCAGATGTTCCAGCTGGCGTTGACAGTCAGGACAATATGCATGGGGTTCGCGTTCCTCTGGCAGACCGTGAAGTCAGGCCGCGCCGGCGCGTAAACAATCGTGAATATGGATCAAGCCGACAAACTGCCGCGCATCATCGAGCACGGGCAAAGCATTGATATTGCGTTCGTTCATCACCGCCATCGCTTCGGTCAGCAGCATGTCAGGTTCCGCCGTGCGGGGGGCAATGGTGGCTGTTGCACCCGCATTGCGCTCCATCAAACCATCGAGATTGCGGCGCAAATCGCCGTCGGTAATAATGCCGTAAAGCGTTCCGTCGTCCTGCACGACACCGGCCACGCCAAAGCCCTTGGCGCTCATTTCTACCAGCACATCGCCCATCGCCGTATCGGCCGATACCCGGGGCAATTCATCGCCAATATGCATCACATCGCGCACGCGCACGAATTGCGCACCAAGCTTGCCGCCAGGGTGGAACACATGGAAATCTTCCTTCGCAAAGCCCTTCATCCGCATTACCGCCACCGCCAGCGCATCACCCAGCGCGAGCGTGCAGGTCGTCGAGGTGGTCGGCGCCATTCCCACGCTACACGCCTCGGGCGCATCGGGCAGCAGTAGCGCAACGGTGCTTTGCCGTGCAAGAGTGCTGACTGCGTTCTTTGTGATTGCAATCGAAGGTATTGAAAAGCGCGTCAGATAGGTGAGCAGCCCGTGCAGTTCGGTGGTTTCGCCCGAATTGGAAATGACGATGCAGACATCATCGCGCGTAATCATACCAAGGTCGCCATGACTGGCCTCGCTCGGATGGACAAAGAATGACGGTGTGCCGGTCGAGGCGAGCGTCGCAGCAATCTTGCACCCGATATGGCCTGATTTGCCCATGCCCGATATCACTACGCGGCCTTTGGTATCGCGCATCAAAGCAGCCGCTTTGACGAAGTCTTCGCCCAGACTATCGGCCATTTGGCCAAGCGCATCAATTTCTGTGCGGATCACTTGCGCGCCGTGTTCGGCAGCGATCTGCGTATCCGTGGCAGGTTTAGACATGGATTTTCTTTCCGGCCCCGAAGGGCATGATTTGACGATATTTTGAGCGGATTGGCCCTTGCACAATTGCAAGGTCGAATTGAGAAACAAGATACGAGAGAATGACCATTACCACCATCACAATGCCAATCACAATTGGCCAATTGCCGCCCATTTCAATTTCGTCAAAGGTAGTGGTTCCGATCTTGGAATGAAGCAGATAGAGCGGATAGGTGATAAGGCCAAGAGTTCGGACCCAGCCAATGTTGATGCGCGACCAACTTGAAAGGGTTAACAGCGTAAACAATCCGATCAAGGCAAACAGCAAGGCTGCTGCAGTCACTCCGCTAAAGCCAAGATCTATTGCGCGGTAATGGGCGCCGATCAGCGCCAAAATGCTCATGGATGCAATCACCGGAATGGCCATTACCTTCCGCCCCTTGCCGGAGGAAAGATTCTGAAATGCAATGCCTATGATAAACAGCGCGAGATAGCTGGCTTCGTTGAGTATAAAGGGAGATAGGATGAGGAGAAGAGCTAAGCCAACGACCATGATATGAGTCTGGAATGCACGCACTTTGAACAGGACGAGCGCAAAAACGACCGCATAAAATAATATTTCGCAGGCCACAGTCCAATACACGCCATCGTAGTACTTGATTCCAAGGTAAGCGGGAAGAACGCTCAAATTTCCGATGTATTCCAAAGGCGAAAAATGCCTTACACCGTGTAAATGTAAAGTGATCGCGGTTGCACTCATGCAAATGAAGAAAGTAGGCCAGATTCGAAAGAAGCGAGATTCGAAGAACTGTGAAACCGCTTTTCCTTCAGAGGAGAACGCCATGACAAAGCCTGATAAAATAAAGAAGAAATCTACCCCCATATATATCCATAGCGGGATATCGCTTCCAGCGGGGGCGCCACAGCGAGGCCGTTCTGCGTCACCTGATAGGTGTAGATATAATGGTACAGCATCACTCAAAACGCGCACAAGAATCGCGCGATATCGACCAGATCAAATCGTTGCTTGGCTGTTCTGTGTGCGGCGGATTTGATGGTTATTTCCTTGAATTTCTAATGCGGTGCGTGCCTTGCTTCACACTATCCAGAAAGTCGCAAGAGTAGAAGGCATTTGATGAGGCGCTATATCCCGGGAGGTGCATTTCCAATCACTTTTTTCGTGGTTCTACGGTAATCTTGCCGCAAGCCCTAGGGCACTTGTGTCAATACCGGTGGTTTGGCGGGCGTAGTACCACAGCAATATATTCCAGCCGATAGAAGCACACATATTGGCAGTGGCCGCACCGACGAGGCCGAAGGGAGGGATCAGAGCAAAGCACAGCACGACATTGATCAGCAAGGCCGCTGCCGTAAGCCGCAAGGCGAGTACTTCTTGATGGCTCATAATCAGTAGAGCGTGCGCCATGCCGATCGAGGCGCTGAAACAAAAACCGAGCGAGACAATCAGCGCTGGTTGGGCTGCGCCGACAAAACTTGCCCCAAACAGCAGGCCGAGCACTTGCGGCCCTGCAAGCCAGATAATGATTGGCAGCGGTAGAGCAGTTAGCAAAGCCAGGCGCGCAAGAACCGTTGCTGTCTTCGCCAACCCGGCGCGGTCCCCTTCCTTCAGAAAGCGCGAGAAACGTTGCCCGGCCAGCATATTCAGTGCGAGGTAGCCAAAACTCGCCAACATCGCGATTTGCAACGCTGCCCGGTAAAGCCCGACTTCGCTGGCCGGGGCAAAACTGCCTAGCAGCAGCATGTCGATATAGCCGTTAAGCTGGACGAGACCGGCGCTTCCTGCGAGCGCTGATGCGCTGGCGATCCACGCGCGCCTTTGTGCCGGGTCGATTTTTGATCGGCTTTGCGGCTTGATGACATGCTGGAGGATCATCTGGCCGATCAGGAAAGAAAACATCGCGGCCAGAGCGGCAGCCGCAAAAATGGTCGTTATGTCAGCCCCAGACCCACGTTTGCCAAAGAAATACCAACCCAGAAGAATACACAGCAGCAGGATCGAGGGCCGGACAAGAACCTCCGGAATCTGGGCCAGAGCCGGCCGGTCTACGCCCCGGATTGACGCCATCCGCATGGCTGAAATCTGGTCGAATATCAGAACTACAGCCAATAGCCCGACCGCAGTTAGCGCGATTGGCCTCAACAATTGCGCCATTTCGGTTTGCGCCAGCCAGATTGCCAGCACAGCCACGACTGCCATGCATATCGCCACCGCCACCGCCAGCCCGCTGCCGAGCCATGCCATCGCCCTTGCCTCTGCGCTTACTTCACCCTCTCGCGAGACTGCGCGCAGCAACATCGATGACCAGCCGTTGGAAACGGGTACGGCAGCAAGGGCGAGCAGGGCGATGCAATAGGCATAAATGCCCAGCGCTTCGGCCCCGAAAAGGCGCGCTATCGCAATCGAAACGCCCACCGACAGCGCCGTACCTGCAACCCGCAACCCCGCAACCGAGATAGCTTGTGTAAGCAGCTTGCGCAGCATCAAACCATCTTCCGATCCGCGTTTTTGCCAAGCCACGCCTGAAACATCAGCACATTCCATAGCATCGTTTCGTGGTCACGCTTGCCAGAGAGGTGCTCTGCCCAATGTAGGCGGATCGAAGGTACGTCGAGCAAGCCGCTGCGCCCCAGTGCCGTGTCGGACAGCTCGCTTTCGGCCCAATCGCGCAGTCCGGTCCTGAGCCACCTGCCGACAGGGATTGCAAAGCCTGCTTTGGGCCTATCCACCAGCGCACGCGGGACATGGCGGTACAGCAATTCGCGCAGGATCGTTTTGCCTTCGCCGCTGCCCGCCCGCATCGACGCCGGCAGGCTCCAGGCAAAGCGAAACAAATTGCGTTCGAGAAACGGAGTGCGCGTTTCAAGCGATACTGCCATGGCTGCGCGGTCGACCTTAACCAGAACATCGTCCGTCATGTAATTGGCGGTATCGATCAGCATGGCGCGCTCGGCAAAACTCAAATCTTGAGCGCGCGGGTCAAGCCGCTCGGGAAGAGTCTGGAAATTCGCTGCTTGAGCCAGAATATAGTGGGGATTGTCAGAGGTGGCCAGCAAGCGGTCGTGGAACGCGGATTCGTCAACCATGGCCATCACCCGCGCCAGTTTCTGAATTTTTTCCGCTGCCCGCCCGGCAGAAAGTTCCTTGGGCGCGAGTGGTCCTGCGGCGCGGACCAACCCATTGACCATTGAACCTGGAATTGCCGCCATTCCCGCGCCCGCCATTCTGCGCAATGCTGGGGGCAGGCGCGAAGCTTGCTTCCACACGCGCGGACCCTGGAAATAACGGTTATAGCCGCCGAAAATCTCGTCCCCGCCATCGCCCGAGAGGGCAACGGTCACATCGCGCCGCGCCATTTGAGCCACGAGGTAGGTCGGTACCTGGCTCGAATCGGCAAAGGGTTCGTCAGGCACGCCCGAAATCGCAGGGACGGCATCTTGCACTTGCTGTGGGGTTAGCACCAATTCGGTATGGTCGGTGCCCAGAT
>JBATLU010000220.1:0-3551 GCA_049289475.1 Pontixanthobacter sp.
GATTGACCCAGTGCGTTATATCGCCAACCGTTCCTCTGGCAAGCAAGGCTTCGCGATTGCCGCCGCCGCCGCCAACGCCGGTGCGCGAGTGACGCTTATTGCAGGGCCGGTGTATCTCGACACACCGCCAGGTGTGGACCGGGTCGACGTCGAATCTGCACGCGAGATGGCCGATTGGGTTAAGAAATCGCTTCCCGCCGATGTGGCAATTATGGTCGCGGCTGTGTCTGACTGGCGCAGCAAGGAGGTGTCGGGCGAAAAGATCAAGAAACGCGGATCGGCCCCGCCCGCGCTGATGCTGACCGAGAACCCCGATATTCTCGCCACGACCGCTTCAGGAGGCAAACGGCCCGGTCTGCTGATCGGCTTTGCTGCTGAAACGCAGGACGTGGTTGAGAATGCGAAGATCAAGCTGAAACGCAAAGGTGTCGACTGGATCGTAGCCAATGATGTTTCCGGCGATGTCATGGGCGGTGACCAGAATCGTGTGCACATCGTAACCAAACACGGTGTCGATAATCTCGAAAATATGCCAAAGGATGCTGTCGCTCGCGCGCTGATCGAACGCGTGGTAGAAGCTTTGGAGAACGAGGACGATGAGTGATTCGATAGGCGTGCAGGTCAAGCGTCTGCCGCATGGTGAAGGTCTCGACCTTCCCGCCTACGCCACCGCCGGTGCAGCCGGAATGGATGTGCTGTCAGCCGAGGATGTGATGCTTGATCCGGGTATGCGCCATGCAGTGGCGACCGGTCTGGCGATGGCCATTCCTGCCGGTTATGAAATTCAGGTCCGCCCGCGTTCGGGCCTCGCCTATAAATTCGGGGTCACTGTGCCCAACACCCCCGGCACAATCGACAGCGATTATCGCGGTGAATTGAAAATCCTGATGATCAATCATGGCGTAGACCCTTTCCCGATCAAGCGTGGCGAGAGGGTTGCGCAATTGGTGCTCGCGCCGGTGACGAAGGGCCGTTGGGTCGAGGTCGAGGATTTGGACGAAACCGAGCGCGGAAGCGGCGGGTTCGGATCGACGGGGCGCTAGATGCCCGGCTTTCCTAGCGGCGGATTGGGGTATGGCTTTGTCCTGGCGGCCCTTATCGGATTGCTGATTTGGATCGTCATTCTGGTTTGGCTATCGGAGCGGATTTTGCGTTTCATTGGCATCAGGACCGGATGGCGGCCACTCGACTGGCGCAATCTGCTAACAGCCTTTGTCCTATTGACCGGCGCGGTCCATTTCGGGAATTTCGCGATTGACCGGATCGAAGTGCTGGTCAGCGGGGTAGAAAACCATGCCTATCTGGGAATGCCCGGAGCGTTCCTGATCGGCTCGGTCGCGATTGGCGTCGGTATTGCTGCGGTCAGATGGCACCGGCAGCAAAAACGCTAATAAAAAGGCGGACTGTTTCCAGCCCGCCTTTGAAAATACTCTCTGCCGCAGAACCTAGTCGATCCGGCGGGCTTTGGTTTCTTCGGGCTTGATCGAGATGCGTACGGTTTCGCCGGTATTGCCGGGGAAGTCGGTAAACATCGCTTCGACCAGATTGGGAACCAGATATTGCAGGCGATTGGAGGTTGATACCGCCTCCGCCTTGCCTTCGAACAGGCGCGCTCCATCGGCAGTGTTGTCGATCTTCATATCGATGCCGCTGGTATAGACCGTATAGCTGTCCATATTGGAGCCGCCGAACCACGGATCGTAGAATCCGAAGCCCCATGCGCTGCCGCCGAACCGGCTATAGCCCAAGCGGCTGCGATAGCGCGAACCGTAATATGGGCGATATGGACCCCACGGGCTGTAAAATGGGTCTGAAAATCCGCTCGAGCGAACGCGCTCGCGGCCCTTGTCGACCCCGTAATCGAACCGCACCAAAAGATTGGCGGTTTCCGGAGAGCCCTGAGCATAGCCGAGCCGCTCCATTTGCTTCTCTACCATATCAGCATAGATCGAAAATTCGAGCCCGCCTGCCAGTGCCGGATCATCGGCTACCACCGCAAAGGTCTGGCCAGTCGGCGCAGGAAGCTGGCTCTGGAAGCGCGAGACATCGGCGTTGAAGCCGGTTGCGCAGGCGCCAAGACTGGCGAGCAAAAGCGGCACCGACGCCAATTTCATCACGCGGCCCAATGTTGTTGTCTTGATCGACATAATCAAACCTTTCGCATTCAAAATGCATTTGCGGAAGCAGTACCGGATGCGAATTGCCGCTCGGGCAATGGGCAGCTGAAACTGTCACTATCGCGCATTGTTGTAAAGGAGCGGACTGAACCGGAATTGAACGGATGTTATCCGAAAGCCGTTAAAATTCAGCGTTTTTATCCGCGTATCAGGCCCAGCGCTTCATATGTCTGGTCCAAAGTACTTCGGCTCAGTTCCCGTGCCCGCGCTGCCCCGCGCGCGAGAATCGCATCGAGCGATTCGCGGTCATCCTTGAGTTCCCGAAAACGGGCCGAAATCGGGGCCAGCGTTTCTGCCAGTACTTCTCCCAATGCGGGTTTGAATTTACCGAAACCCTCACCGCCAAAACGGCCAAGGATCGAATCAACCGTTTCGCCGGTCAC
Source organism: Pontixanthobacter sp. (assembly GCA_049289475.1). GTDB lineage: Bacteria > Pseudomonadota > Alphaproteobacteria > Sphingomonadales > Sphingomonadaceae > Pontixanthobacter. Next base: position 2,561 of record JBATLU010000220.1, read on the forward strand.
CGCGGAATAAATTGTCACCAGATTGAGCGCCTCAGGGCGGCTTTCAAGCCCCTTTGCCTCCGATGGTAGCGGTTCGGGATCGGTCTTGGCCTTCTTGACCTTTTTCATGATCGTATCGGCATCATCAACCAGATCGATCCGGCTCATGTCGGACGGATCGGATTTGCTCATTTTGGCCGACCCGTCGCGCAGGCTCATGATCCGCGCGGCTTGCGGAGGGATATAGGGCTCGGGCAAAGTGAATACGGGGGCGTCGTCGGCGCAGAAATCATTGTTGAACTTCTGTGCAATGTCACGCGCAAGCTCGAGATGCTGTTTCTGGTCGTCGCCTACGGGCACATGCGTCGCCTGATACAGCAGCACATCGGCGGCTTGCAGTACCGGATAGGTAAACAAGGCGACGCTCGCGCCCTCACGGTTCTTGCCCGATTTATCCTTGAACTGGGTCATCCGGTTGAGCCAGCCCATCCGCGCCGTACCATTTAGCAACCATTGCAATTCGGCGTGGGCGGGAACCTGCGCCTGATTGAACAGGATTGATCGCGAGGGATCGATCCCGCAAGCGACAAGCGCGGCCACCATTTCGAGCGTGCCGGCCTTCAGCTCGGCGGGATTATGCGGCATCGAAATGGCGTGTAAGTCGGCGAGGAAGAACAGGCATTCGCTGCCGTCTTTCATATCATCCTGCATCTTCACCCAGTTGCGGATCGCGCCCAGATAATTGCCGAGATGAAGATTGCCTGTCGGCTGGATGCCTGAAACGACTCTCATTGTACTTCCTGTTTATTCTTCCGTTTTGGCGGGCTTCTTGCGCCGTAGCTGGCCCAGCAGGTCTTTGTCGAGCGCACCGAGCAGGTAGGCCGAACCAAAGAAGCAAATCACCCCGACCATAACTAGTGCGGTTAGGGACCAGACCCGGGCGATGACATTACCGGTAAAATTGTCAGCTAGGACCGGCATCAGAAAATACAGCGCGGTGCCCATGATGGCG
>JBATLU010000221.1:0-4690 GCA_049289475.1 Pontixanthobacter sp.
TTCGCCGACCTTGCGCGAAATCGCGCTGGGCGAGATTGCCTCGACCCGCTTCGTGCCTGAAAAGGGCCGCAACCGCCTGCGCAGTATGGTCGAGGGCCGCCCCGACTGGCTGATCAGCCGCCAGCGCGCATGGGGCGTGCCGATTGCTCTGTTCGTGCACCGTGAAAGCGGCGAATTGCTGGTCGATCCAGCCGTCAATCACCGCATCCAGACGGCCATCGCCTCCGACACCGTCGACGCATGGGAAGAAAGCCGCGCCGCCGAGTTCCTCGGCCCGGACCGCAACCCCGATGATTACGAGATGGTCACAGACATTCTCGACGTGTGGTTCGACAGCGGCTCGACCCATGCCTTCGTGCTCGAATCGGATGAATGGCCCGAACTGCAATCGCCCGCTGACCTCTATCTGGAAGGCAGCGACCAGCATCGCGGCTGGTTCCAGTCCTCGCTGCTCGAAAGCTGCGGCACCAGAGGCCGTGCGCCTTACAAGGCAGTGCTGACCCACGGTTTCACCATGGACCCCAAGGGCATGAAAATGTCCAAAAGCCTCGGCAATACGGTCGATCCGCTGAAGGTGATGGAGCAATATGGCGCGGATATTATCCGGCTGTGGGCGCTGATCGTCGATTATACCGAAGACCACCGGATCGGTGATGAAATCCTCAAGGGGGTGGGCGATACCTACCGCAAGCTGCGTAACACTTTCCGCTATCTGCTCGGCGCGCTCGACGGGTTTGATTACGACAAGGAAGGTGTGGAGACAGCCAATATGCCCGAGCTGGAGCGTTATATGCTCCACCGGCTTGCGCAGCTTGACGCAACGCTACGTACTGCAATCGACGATTTCGATTTCAACGAATATGTCCGCGCGCTATCCGAATTTACCAATGAGGATTTGTCGGCCTTCTTCTTCGATATCCGCAAAGACCGGCTCTATTGCGATGCGGCGGGCGGGCTGGAACGGCGCGCCTATCGCACAATGCTCGACATTTTGTTCCAGGCGCTGATCCGCTATTCTGCGCCGGTTCTGGTGTTCACCGCCGAGGAAGTGTGGAGCACCCGCTTCCCCGAACGCGGCAGCATCCATCTGGAAGAATTGCGCGCCCTGCCGTCCGACTGGACCGATGAAGCGTTGGCTGCACGTTTCGACGCGCTGCGCACCATGCGCGAGACCGTGATGGAAGCGATTGAACCCCTGCGGCGCGAGAAAACCATCCGTTCGGGCCTCGAGGCCGATGTGGTGGTGCCGGAAAATCTCGTACCCGAAGGGTTCAGCGATGCAGATCTGGCCGATCTGTTCATCACCGCGTCAGTCACACGCAGCCAAGAGGAAAGCGTGAAAGTCACCCGTACATCCGACCATAAATGCGGCCGCTGCTGGCGCTTGCTGCCCGAAGTGACCGAAGACGGCGCGCTTTGCGAACGCTGCGATGATGTCGTGACCGCGATCGACGGTGCCGCATGAGCGGTTTGCTGACCAAGAACCGGATCATCGGGCTGGTGATTGCGGCAATCGTGTTCGCCGCAGATCAGTGGATCAAGTGGATTGTCGATTCGCAACTGGCGATGAAACTGGGCGAGCGGATCGATCTGCTGCCGTTTTTTGCGCTGCACCGGGTGCATAATTTCGGCGTCTCGCTCGGCATGTTCACCGCGACCTCGCCCGAAATGCGCTGGGGGCTGGTGGCAGTGACCGGGCTGATAGCGCTGGTGGTGTTCGTGTGGCTGATGCGCGAAAAAGCGATGGGAGACATTCTTGGCCTGTCGCTGATTCTGGGCGGCGCACTGGGCAATATCATCGACCGGTTTTCGCTGGGTTATGTGCTCGATTTTGCCGATTTCCACATTGGCGACTGGAGCCCGTTTCTGGTTTTCAACGTGGCAGACGCCGCTATCACCATCGGCGTTGTGATCATCCTTGCCCGATCCTTCTTCGTGCGCGATAAGGGCGCGGAAATTTCAAGTGAACCGGCGGAAAGCGCCGTGGAGAGCTAATATGCGTAAGACGACAACATTCATTCTTCTCGGCGCGAGCAGCGCGATGCTGGCAGCATGCGGCAGCGGCGGCGGTATTCTGGGCCGTGAACGTCCCGATGAATTTGCCGTGCAGCGGCAGGCGCCGCTGGTGGTTCCGCCAGATTTCAGCCTTGTCCCCCCTTTACCCGGCGCGCCGCGTCCTTCGGAAGGCACTGCTTCGGAACAGGCACTTGACGTTTTGTTCGGCGGCCCAGCCCCGCGCAGCTCGGTCGAAACCAGCGCGCTTGACCGTGCAGGTACATCGGCGCCAGGCATCCGTTCTTCGGTTGGCGATCCGGGCACCAACACTGTCGCCAAGGGCAGCGTAACGCGCGATATTATTGCAGCACCCGAAGGTGATGGACCCAATAGCCAGGCCGCTATTCCCGGCTGAGGCAATCTGACTGTGGTGGGGTTTTAAGGGCGGCGGTTGTAGCCCTAGCCCTCGTCCTCCACCGCGTCTCCCGATGCGATTTTGCTAAGCAGCAATTTGTCGATCTTGCGGCCATCCATATCGACCACTTCAAAACGCCAACCCTGAACCGAGAAGCTCTCTCCCTCGGCAGGGAGTTTCTTGAGCACCGACAACACATAACCGGCGGCGGTAGCAAATTCGCGTTCGCTGCCATAATCGAGACCCAGCCGGTCAGCCAGATCGTCGGCTGACAGACCGCCCGAGATCAGCAGAGAGCCATCTTCGCGCTCGATAATCGAGGGCTGGTCGCCATTATCCTGATCGCTAACAAACTGGCCGACCAGCGCCGTCAGCAGGTCAATCGGTGTTACGATACCGTCGAGGTGGCCATATTCATCATGGACCATCGCCATTGCCACTTCGCCTTGCTGGAGGCTGCGTAGCGCATCCATCGCATCGAGTTGATCGGGCACGATTTCGGGTTTCTTCATCAGCCGCTTGAGATTGACCGGTTTGCCCGCAACCATCCGCGCCAGCACTTCGCGCACCTTGATCACGCCGAGTATCTTGTCAGGCGACCCGTCTGCCACCGGCAGCATCGAATGCGGGCTTGCGTCAATCGTCTTGCGAATGGCTTTTTCATCGGCATTGACGTCGATCCAGTCGACTTCGGTCCGCGGCGTCATCACTTCGCGCACCGGGCGCTCTGCCAGCCGCACTGCGCCGGTCAGAATCTGGTGCTGGTCCGCCTCGATCACGCCCGAATGCGTCGCATCGGCAAAAATCATATGCAGTTCTTCGGCGGTTACGCTCGCCTGACCGCCGGGGCGAACGCCGAACATCCGGATCAGCAGGCCGGAAGAACTGTCGAGTATCCACACCACTGGTGCCGCGATCCGCGCGAGAATCGCCATCGGCCGCGCCATAACCAAAGAAATCGGGAGCGCAGCGCGCAGCGCCAATTGCTTGGGCACAAGCTCGCCCACCACCAAGCTGAAATAGGTGGTCAAAGCGATGACAAAGGCAAAACCGACATTATCGGCATATTGCAGCGGCAATCCCATCGCGGCAAAGCGCTCCCCCATCGGACCGCCGAGACTTGAACCGGAGTATGCGCCGGCAATAATCCCGATCAGTGTTATCCCGATCTGCACGGTCGAGAGGAATTTGCCCGGATTGGATGCCAGCGCCAGCGCAGTCTTGGCAGCACTGCTGCCTTTTTCGGCAGCGCCCTGCAATTGGGCGGAGCGCGCAGAAACGATGGCGAGTTCAGACATAGCGAACACGCCGTTGATGATGATCAATCCGCCAATGATGATCAGATCTGTCCAAGGGAAAGGTGTCACGATCAATCCGCTAGCACAATTGGCGCGTCACGCCAGCCCGGTAATCATCCAGCGGACAATCAAAGCGTGCGGGAACCGAAAATGATGTCTAAGGTTAATATTGAGACAGCTAAGCGCTGTTCGCCACTTCCGGTAACGGTAGTCGGCTTTGAAGAAGAGGGAAAACCCATGAATACCAAAAGAATTCTGATGTCGGGCATTGCGGCACTTTCGCTTGTTTCTGTTTCGGCCTGTGTGACTGACCCCAACACTGGTGAAAAAAAGATCTCCCGCACCGCCATGGGCGGCGTCGGCGGCGCCGTTCTCGGCGGGCTACTTGGCGGCGTAATCGGCGGCAAAACCGGGCGCATCATCGGCGCGGGTGTTGGCGGCGTTGCTGGCGGCGTAGTTGGCTACAAGATGGATCAGCAGATCAAGGAATTGAAGGAACAGACCGCCGGTAGCGGCGTTGATGTAACCGAAACCGACGGCGGCCAGGCGATTTTGGTCAATCTGCCCGACGGCGTGACCTTTGCGGTCAACAGCTACACCATCAATCCAGCCTTCCGTAACACGCTCGACCGCGTGGCGACCAGCCTGCAGACCTATCCTGACAGTTTGATCGACGTCTATGGCCACACCGATTCGACCGGTTCGGATTCGTACAACCAGCGCCTGTCCGAACAACGGGCAGAAGCTGTCGCCAATTATCTCGGCTCGCGCGGGGTCAATTCGGCCCGTATCCGTTGGCAGGGTTTTGGTGAAACCGCTCCGATTGCCGATAATACAACCGAATCGGGCCGGGCGCTTAACCGCCGCGTCGAAATCAAGATTATCCCTATTTCGCAGGATGATGTGGCAGCAGCCCGTTCCGGCGGATAAAGATCAGACGCTTGTCTGATTGCTACTAACTCAAAAAGGGTCGGTGATATTC
>JBATLU010000222.1:0-4634 GCA_049289475.1 Pontixanthobacter sp.
ACTTGCAATAACACTAAAGCCAAGCGCAGCGAGAAAAGGGAATTTTTGCATCCGCGTTTCTTGCCGCTTGAACGGCTTTTGGCAAGTCTAGAGCTTGATGGGTGCTTCACCATATTGATTGGGTTGTGGTTGGGTTTTGACCATACCGATCACCGCTACGATGATTACGACCAACCAGCCGATCAGATCCTGCGCGATCATGCCGACTTGCATATCTGCCGCCCTATGCGTTTGCACAGCCTGCACGGCGGCGCGTATCGCGTCATCCATTCCGTCCAATTGTGAATAGGAAAAATACATCCACACCAATTGCAGGCTGACGGGAATAAACAGCAGCATTCCCGGCAATCCGCTATCATGTGCGCGCCGCACGAAACTTGCCGACAGCAGAACGATATTCATTGTAGCCACGGCAAGCCCGATTTTAACCAGAGTCTCCGGCAAACCAATCGCGATCATTTTCTCAAGCGCATCCACCTCCAGAGCGGCGGGATCGGTTTGATTGGCAGCGTTGGCCGTTACATCCGCAATGATCGCGAAAAATGTTGGCGCTGACGCCAGCGTAACGACTAGGATATTGAGGACCGTTACAAACAGGATATAGTGCCAGAATGTTGTTCTGCCATCGCGGCCCTTGAAATCGGTGAGGTGCTTCAGATTGTAGATAATCGACTTAAACATGACTGCCCCCGATCAATTGCAGCGATATCAATAAGAGCGCGCGACATAGATATATTCAACTGCAGGCTTACCCGTAAAGATACAATTGCCTGTCGCTGGCTCTGCGCCGATGGGCACATTGCGGATGGTCAACTTGAGCGCCTTCAATTGTTCAACGACTTTTTCAAGCTCAGCGTCGGTCGGCTTGGCCCATTGGACTAGCGCCCAGCCCGGATATTTCTTCCCCTCGGCAAAGAAGTCCGCGAGTGCGTCTATTGTGGTGATGCCGGAGATGATATTGTCATCGCGGCGCTGGCGCGCTTCTTCGAACAGGTTTGACTGGATTTCGGGCAGCATCGCCGCAACCAGTTGACCAAGTTCGGCTTTGGCTGGCGACTGGAAATCCGGCTTTCCATTCTCGGCCCAAAGAGCATCACGGCGCAGCAGGCTGACAACACCAGCCTCCATATCACGTCCACCCACTTCGATGATGATCGGCGCGCCCTTGCGCACCCAATCCCACCGCTTGGATGCCGCTTTGCCCGGCTTGACATCGAGCTGGACCCGCACCGCCTCTCCTAGTGCCATCTGTTGACGCAAGCTGTCACGAATTTCCTGGCAATATGCGATCAACGGCGCATCATCATCGGTACCGCGCAGCATCGGCAGGATTACCACCTGCCAAGGAGCAATCGCTGGCGGAACACGAAGACCATCGTCATCGCCATGCGTCATTATCACGCCGCCGATCATACGGGTTGAAACACCCCAACTGGTCGTATGGCATAAATCCTGACCGCCATCGCGGTTCTGGAATTTGATGCCGGAGGCTTGCGCGAAATTGGTCCCGAGATAATGCGAAGTGCCGGCTTGTAACGCTTTGCCGTCCTGCATCATCGCTTCGATCGACCATGTCTCGACCGCTCCGGGGAATCGCTCGTTTTCGGGCTTTTCACCGGCTACCACCGGCAGCGCGAGATCCTCTTCAGCGCAGGCACGATAGACTTCGAGCATGCGCAGCGTGTGCTCTTTCGCTTCGTCGGCATTCTCGTGCGCCGTATGGCCTTCCTGCCACAGGAACTCGCTGGTGCGCAGGAACATCCGGGTCCGCATTTCCCAGCGTACGACATTTGCCCACTGGTTTGTCTTGAGCGGCAAATCACGCCAGCTTTGGATCCAGCGCGCCATCGCATCGCCGATAATCGTTTCCGAAGTCGGGCGGACCACCAGCGGCTCTTCCAGCTTGGCTGAAGGATCGGGGATCAGCTTGCCGTTACCGTCGGCAATCAACCGGTGATGCGTAACAACCGCCATTTCCTTCGCGAAGCCTTCGACATGCTCGGCCTCGCGCTCGAAATTGGAAAGCGGAATGAAGATCGGGAAATAGCAATTGTCATGCCCGGTGTCCTTGATCCTTTGATCAAGCAAGCGCTGGATACGTTCCCATATTCCGTAACCCCACGGCTTGATGACCATGCAACCGCGGACACCCGATTCTTCGGCCATATCGGCGGCCGAAATGACCTCTTGATACCAAAGCGCAAAATCGTCGGCACGTTTGACCGAAAGAGCGTGGCGGATGTTGGACACGGATAATCCTGTTTCTGAAGTTGCGTAAATTCTGACGGTGGAGAAGTGATTTACGGAGATCTATTTCCCGATTTCGTCGAGCTTCTTCTGCATTTCTGCCATCTGCTTGCGCAGTTCGTCGATCTCGCTTTTTTGATCGGTTGCAGCAGCTTTGCCCTTGGTTCCCGGAAGGATAACCTCGCCAACTGCGCGCATTACGGCCAGGTTTGTCTCTGCAATTTTGGCAAGCGGGTTGGACGCAAGCCCTTCTTTGAGAGCCTCCTGGATTTTCGCCTGATTGGCGCGAAAATTGGTCATACTCGCTTCGAGATATTGCGGCATCATCGACTGCATTGAGTTGCCATACATGGCGATCAGGTCTCGCAGGAAGCTAACCGGCAACATCTGCTTGCCGCTCGATTCTTCTTCCATAATGATCTGCGTTAGAATCGAGTGGGTGATATCGTCGCCAGTCTTGGCATCAACCACGGCAAAATCGACATTGTCACGCGTCATTTTTGCGAGATCATCAAGTGTAATATAACTGGATGAACCAGTATTGTAGAGACGCCGGTTAGCGTATTTCTTAATAGTGATTTTGTCACCGTCTTGCGCGTTGCGCTTAGCCATGGCCGGCACCTTGTTGTTACGAATTTTGCTGCATTAGCACTTGCAGCATGTGCAGCGCAACATGGGAGGCGCCGTCCACAGAAAAATTGCGGCAAACACGGCTAACTGTCCCAAATTCGCAAGCTTCGGGGGCCGAGACCTGTGATGATTTCATATTGCGAAAGGCCAGATTGGCGCGCCAGCTTGGGCAAGTCGAGCGGGCATTCAAGCCAGTCTCCCTCGCCCAGGTTACTTGCCGAACTCAGATCAACGGCAACCAGATCCATCGAGATGCGGCCCAAAACAGGGAGTGACCGGCCTTCGTTGAACAATTCACCGCGACCGGAAAACCCGCGCAGATAGCCGTCGGCATATCCGAGCGCAGAAATCCCGATGGTCATTTGTTCTTTCGCGGTGAATGTTGCGTTGTAACCGACTTTCTCGCCAGCTTCCAAACGACGGACTTGAAGAATTCGCGCTTCGATCGACCCGATGGATGAAATTACCTCTGCCAATTCTGACCTTTGAATTCCGCCGTAAAGCGCCAACCCCGGACGGGTCAGTTGGAGGGCATAGTCAGCGCCCAAAGCTATTCCAGCGCTGTTGGCCATGCTCTTTCGGCGATGCGGCACATGGTCGAAGATGGCCCGGAATGCGGATAACTGCTCGCTGTTTTGCGCTACATCTTCATCGGCAGAGGCCAGATGGCTGGCGAGAATGTCGATATCGAGCCCTTGCCAATCGAATGTAATAACATCGCGGCAATCAATCCCGAGGCGGTTCATGCCGCTGTTGATCATCACATCACAGGGCCTGCCAGTTCCCTTCCACCGCTGTGCTTGCTCCAATGAATTGATCATTGGTTTGGCACCAAACTTCAGCGCAACGTGAATATCATCTGCGAGCAATCCGTTCAGGACGCTCACCGACGAACCAGCCGTGAGATCGGCGATCTGTGCCGCCTCCTGCCATGTCGCGACAAAAAAATCGCGGCATCCTGCCTTGATTAGACGGGGAACAACTTCGGTTACGCCGATCCCGTAAGCGTTGGCCTTAACAGCAGCACCGCAAGCCGCCGCGCCGGATAGCTTGTTCAAAGCATTCCAGTTGGCGGTCAGTGCATCACCGGCGAATCTGAGGCGCAGAGGAGACGGGATCATCCCTTATCAGTCCGCTGCAAGCAAAGAGTGGACATCGAAACCTCAGTCCTCGAAATCGCGCGGCGGACCATTGGGTAGCCCCCACCATGCAACGACCAATGCGATCGCGGTGAACACCCAGGTGTACCAAAGCCCGGCATAGGCGTTGCCGGTTTTTGCAATGATGTAGCCCGCTATCAACGGCAGGAACCCGCCGAAATATCCCGCACCCAAATGGTATGGGATCGACATCGAACTGTAGCGCACATGGGCAGGAAACATCTCGGAGAGCAGCGCCGCGACCGAACCGTAGGTCAAGGCAGACAGCCCGCCAAGGACGATCAAAACTGCGATAATGCCGGCGATATTGATCGCCGGCGGATTTTGAACCGACAAATCATATCCTGATTTGCCCAGCACTCCTTCCAAAACGGCGCGGCGGCCTTTTCCATCGCTCCACTCGATCTGGTCAAGAGTGACCGGCGCAGCTCCGATGGTGAGGGCCAATACGGGGCCCTCCTTCAACGTATAAGGAACACCCGCAGCGGTCAGATCCCCGAGCAAATTGCCGCACATGGTCTTCTGCGTTTCGGAGAACGGGTCATACTCGCAATTGGGCCCCTGAACAACAATCGGAGCGCGTTCTGCAGCCGCATT
>JBATLU010000223.1:0-2114 GCA_049289475.1 Pontixanthobacter sp.
GATCGCTGCGGCGCGCGGTCGATCGAGCCGTGCGCGGGTGTTGTTGTGGCAAGCATTGGGCGGAGATTCCGTAGGTCGTTCCGATCAGCTTATGGTTCGGTCAACCAGCCAATAGGCGCTGGTTATGCCGATCAGATAGCTTGCAATTCTGATTGCCGGGACCAGCCTATTGGCAGCGAAGCGCGCGGTCAGCGCCAGCACCGCCAGCAATCCGCCAATCACTGCCAATTGACCCGCCTCGACCCCGACATTGAACGCCAGCAAAGCGGGTACGATCTCGCCCTCCGGCAAGCCGATGGCATTGAGCGCGCCGGCAAAGCCGAAGCCATGAAGTAGCCCGAACAGAAACGCGACCACCCAAGGGTAGCGTTGGGTGAGCGAGGCCGTCTCACCCGCTGGCCGCAAAATCTCCAACGCTAAAAACAGGATGGAAAGCGCGATGAGCGCTTCCACCGGCCGCTGCGGCAAGCCAATAAAGCCAAGCGCCGCCGCCGCAAGAGTCACCGAATGCGACAGGGTAAAGGCAGTCGCTGCCATTACCACCGATTTCGGTTTTCGCACCAGCAGAACCAAAGCAATCACGAACAGCAAATGGTCCCAGCCGGTCAGAATATGTTCAATGCCCAGCGCAAAATAGGTCTGCAATACCTGTGTCCGTCCGGGATGCATCGCAATCACCGCCGATGGTTCGCGCGCCGTCAGGCGAAGCGCCTGCGCCGGTTCACCCAAGGGCTGGACGCGAACCAGCATATCCGACTGCCCCATCAGATCAGGCATTGCCACGGTTTTGCCGCCCAGTGGGCCCGTACAAATGACCATTGCCGACCCAACAATCGCCGCCCCGGCGCTGCCGATCTCGGGCTCCGCATCATAGCGGCAATTGTCCGGCAGGATCGGCGCAGCGGGCCTTACTGCAGGCCCTTTGGAGAAAGGCTGCTTCCATGCGAGCCGCCACGTCCCTTCGCTCTGCTGGTTCAATTCAAGATAGCCGGGTCGCAATTCATCCGCCTGCGCCGCCATTGGCCACAGCATCAGGAGTGCAAGAAATCCCGCAAGCAGCCTCATTTGTCGCCGGATATCGTGTAGGAATCGCGGAGCAATTGGTAGGATTCCTCGCGCCTTTTCTCGAGCGTGGCATTGCGCCAGTCATTTTCAACCCGCTGGCGGATATCGGCCAGCTTGGGTACTTTGCCCGGGTCGCGCTTGCGCAAGCGGACCAGATGCCAGCCAAAGCCTGACAAAACCGGACCAACCCATGTGCTGGGCGACTTGGCGTTCTGATCCAAGCCTTGCAGCTGCTCCAGAAATTCTTCGCCAAAGCGGCTGGCGACAGATGCGCCGAGCATATCATCGACTTGCAGCGGCAATGAAATGGATTCGCCCAGCGCCTGCCAATCCGCCTTGCCCTGCACGCGTTTAAGCGCCGCCTGTGCGTCAGCTTTCTCGGCGAAATAGAGCTGGTCGAAACTGTAGTCAGTGTCCTCTGCAAAACGCTGAGGCCTATCTGCGAGCCATTTTTCAAGCTCCGCATCGGTCGGCTGGACGGTTTCGGCAATGCTGGTCGAGAGAAACTCCATCTTATTGGCAAGCCGCTTGCGCACCACCGCGTCGTCGCGGTCGAGCCCCAGGCGGATCGCTTCGCGATAGAGAATTTCCTCGCGCAACCACGATTCGGTCAAACTGTCGAGCTCCGCATCGGTCGGCGGACGCTGCATCGTCGCCTCCCATTGCAGCGCGAGCTGGGCGCGATCTTCTTGCGAGATGGTGATTATCCGGCTGGTCGGGTCAGCCGGTTCGCCCCGCCATGCAAAAAACGCAAACAGAACCGCTCCGGCAAACAGGAAATGGAAGAGCGGCTCGCGCGCCCATCGTTTCAGATTCATTTTGCCGCCGCTGCGCCCGTTGTTTTTTTGGCGCCCGGGCCAATCCAGATCGGCGAGCTATAGGCGCGTTCCTGTGCGACCGAATCCTTCAGCGCATCACCCGTCAATTCAAAACCGAACCGGACCGCATCGAACAATGTCCAGCGCGGCGTCGGGATTTCCAGCACGCGGACGTAATAGAACGCACGCTCTCCGCTGCGGTAATCGGGATCGGTCCACACTGTGCTCAGT
>JBATLU010000224.1:0-2375 GCA_049289475.1 Pontixanthobacter sp.
ACATGGCATTGGGGGTGATGTCAAAATCAAGCAACACACGTCCGGCGAGCAATGACAGCGGAACCGCAATCGCAAGCAGAACCAGCAGGACCAGATTGGGATGTTTCATGCCGCCACCTGCGCCCGGATCGCCTTGAGCCGCTCAACCGCGCGGATGATGGTCGGGCCGCCGCAATAAAGCAGCGATGCGTCAAATTTGGCGCGGTGTGTTGCGCGCAGTCGGGCCAAAGCTGGATGTTGCTGCGACCGCTCCTGCCCTGCCAGCAGCAGCACTTGCGGCGGATCGGCGAGCATCTGTTCAAGGCTGAGAAAATCGGCCTGTTTTAACCCGCGCGCGGCGCTGTGGCTGGCAAACCCGGCGCGGCGCATCAAGTCGCTGACCAAAGCGCCCTCGCCCGGAACGATGCCGTCTGGCTGCCACAATACGGCCGAAAGCGGCGGCGCATTGGTACGCGCGTCCGACACGGCAGTGTCGATCCGCTCGACAAGGGCATCACCCGCAGCCGGATGGCCTGCAATGCGCGCCAGCGTGCGGATTTGCGCGTCGCTTTCCGCAATGGTCGAGGCAATGCCGAACGTCTCGACCCTGATCCCCAGATCGGACAGCGCGTTGCGCGTGGCTGGCGGCATAAAGCTGCCCGCCACCACCACTTCGGGTTTCAACGCGAGGATTTCCTCGACCGTCCCGCCAGTGACCGCGAATTTGCGCGCGGTGGCAACATCCATCGAGCTGGCCTGCGAGTCCTGACTGTAATGCGACAGCGCGAGGATTTGCACAGGCTGCGCGACTTCCGCCAGAATGGCATCGGTGCAGGGGTTGAGGCTGACGATGGTGGGGTGCGCGCTCGTGGCGCGTGGCGGAGGCTGCGAGGAACACCCCGCCAGCATCGCCGCAAAGACCAGCACGAAGCGCATCAAAACTTCGTCCGCGCCCCGATAAAGGCGCCGCGTCCGGCGGTGCCAAATCCGGCCGCGGTTTGATATTGCTCGTCGGTGATATTTTCAATCCGGCCGAACAATTCCGCAACCTCGCCAATCGGCAAGGAAGCGCGCACCGTCATAAGCTGATAGCCGTCGAGCCTTGTGAAATTGCCCGCATCATCGAAGCTGTCGCCGACCATGCGGATATCACCGCCTAAAGTCAGTCCAGCCAAAGGAGTCTGCCAATCGGCGCTGAAGGTCAGCACATGCTTGGGCCGCCGCGCCAGGTCATTGCCCAGATTGGCCGAGCCAGCCGTGCGGTTCTCGCTATCGACAAAAGCATAGGCCGCTTGCACTCCGAACTTATCCGAGGGCCGCACACCCAGTTCCAGTTCGACACCCTGCGCGCGCACTTTGCCGAGATTGTCGTAGGTACCGAAAGGGCGATTGATGCAGATCGCGCTGGTCACTCCAAAACACGAGACAAAGGCGATCAGATCATCGCTGTCGCGGCGGAACAGCGTCACGCCTGCATAAAAGGGCTGGCTACGGTCATGCCACGCAAGGCCGAGATCATAGCTGGTGCTTTGTTCGGGGCGCAGCGCCTGATTGCCATAATCGCTGAACAATTGATATAAAGTCGGGGCCTTGAACCCCTCACCCACACTCGCCCGAACACGAATATCGCGCGCCACTTCATAGCTGACATCCGCGCCAAAACTTGTGGCGCCGCCAAAGCGTGCATGGTCATCATGCCGCGCGCCTACATGGCCCGATAATCCACCAAATTCGATGCCGAGCTGGGCATATGCCCCGCTGATCCGCGTATTCTGCGGCGCGTCGAAATTGGTCTCAAACCGCGTCCATTCGCTCTCGCCGCCGAAATTGACGATCAGCGGGCCGATCGGCCGCCACTCACCGCGCAATTCGGCGCGCTCCGAATGGCCATCGGCGGTAAAGCCGGGCGCGGTGCCGAAAGTTGGGTCGTAATTCTGCCGCTCTGTATCGGCCCGCGAATAGGCGGCTTTCAGATAGAGCGGCCCTTCATCGTAAGTTAGTCCGGTAAAGGCTGAATATTGCTGTGTTTTTTGGTATTCCGGCGTGTCGGCCAAGATGTAATCGGGCGCAGGAAAACCGTCCAGATCAAGCCGTCCCTTACTGTAGCTTCCGCCTGCAAACGCTGACAGCGCATAGCTGAGATAGGCGCGTCCACGGCTGGCAATTGACCATTGTTCGAACCCATCAGCCTCGGTGCCCGCATCGGCGGTTGAGAATCCATTGGTGGTGAAATAGCTGCCGCTGAAGCCGAAACTTCCCCAATCGCCCGAAAGCCCGCCGGTCGCTGTGCCGAAGACAGTATCGCGCGCGCCATATTCGGCGCTGGCGGTAACCCCGTCGAGATTGCGGGTGGTCACCGCGAGCACGCCGCCAATCGCGTCCGAACCCCAGATCGT
>JBATLU010000225.1:0-6154 GCA_049289475.1 Pontixanthobacter sp.
GCCCAGTTTTGGCCTGGCTCTACGAACATTGACTGCCGATGCATCAATGTTGTTCTTTAAATGCCGTCCATAATATTTCTCGATCATCTCGACGCTGGTGCGGCAGTTTTTGGCGACCTGATAAATATCAGCGCCTTCGAGCAAGCGAAGGCAGATGTAGGTATGCCGCAAACTGTAGCAGGTGCGGACGTGGCCATCTCGGTCGAACTTCAAATTCAACTCATCAAGGACAGTGTTCATCAACTCGCGCGGCGTCTTCCCGAATACCGGGTCGGTTGGTTTGAGCTGCTTGCGGTCGCGAACGCGCTCGAAGGGCAAGATTGCTCCTGGCATAGATTTGCAAAAGCCAACGCCGCGCTTACCGCGCACTTCGATCTCAAGAATGCGCTCGCCGGTCGATTCATCATCCACGATCTTGACGTCGCGCAACTGAATCCGTGCCGATTCATCGGGCCGAAGCCCGGTGTTTCCCATGAACAGCACATAGTCATGAAAAGTCTCGCAGACTTCACGCCAGCGCGGTTTGGGCGGATTCTTCGCTCGCTCGCGTGTAGCTTCATAAAGCAGCCGATATTCCTCTGGCGAGAACCAGGCACGATGCTCCAGTTTGCCGGAAGTCTTATAGGGCGCAGACATATCAGGGATCGCAGTGATCCAGCCCTTGCGATTAGCCGTTTTCAAGACCTGACGGAGTGTAACAATCTCTCCGTGCAAAGTGGCCCGCGCCGGTCGCTTCGGCTTGCCGGTTTTAGGATCGACGCGAGAAGTCTGGCGATGAACTCGGTATTCTTGCACTTTGCCCGCTGTAATATCCGCTAGCGCGGTATCACCAAAGAAGGGCGCGAGATGCACGCGGACGTGAATGGACTTCGATTCCACATATCCGGCATTGCGTTGACCTTGGGTGATAACCTCAAACTCATCGATAAAGGCTTTGGCCGCGTCCGCGAAACTGGGGCCAGTTGGCTCTCGCCGCTTGCGCCCATCAATGGGTGCAACGGATTCGGCGATTGGTGCCTGCGTTGGGTTACTTAGCAAGGTGGCGGTGCCACGTCGCATTTGGCGATCCTCGACGCATCGCTCCATATACCAATCCCGCGCAAAATCCTTGGCGGCGGCAAGACTGACCTCTTTGGTTGTCTGCCGATGATTGCGTCTGCTCAAGTAGGTTGAGCATTGCCAGAAGCGACTTTCCTCACGCCGATAAACGTGAAGTGCGCCATCCATTAGAACATGATTATGTGCTGTCATAACGAAACTCCAAAGTGTGTAAGACATGTGTAAGTCTTTTTGGAAGTCTCGTCCTTGCTCAAACTACTGGTAACAAAGGGTTTTTGGCTTAAAAATTTAGGTAGAAGGCAATTTTGAGTGCGGCGCGTCTACCAATTCCACCACAGGGGCATCCCGGGTTAAGGTCACTCTTGCGAGTTCGGGCGCCTTAGCGATGCAATCGCCCCGCTTCAAGCGTCCATTTCAGATTACTTTTTCAGCGCGCCCGCCAGAAGCTTGTGCAGCTTGGAGTGAAGCGCATCATTTGCCGCCAAGACTTGTTTCGAATGGATCGGTTCGGACCGACCGCGATAGTCGCTGACGAATCCGCCAGCTTCACGCACCAGCAAACAACCAGCAGCCGTATCCCATTCGCTCAGGTCACTCTCCCAGAATCCGTCATAGCGCCCTGCAGCAACCCACGCCAAATCGAGCGAGGCTGCACCATTGCGGCGAATTCCGGCAACCTCGGGCCCGATCGCGCCAAAGATTTTGCTCCACTCGGCAAAATTACCATGTCCGTGGAATGGTATCCCGGTTGAAACCAGCGCATCTTGCAAGCTGCGGCGGGCAGAGACCCTAAGCCGTGCATCCTGCAGCCATGCACCGCGGTTTTTCTCGGCCCAGAATGTTTCATCGGTAACTGGATTATAGACCACTGCACCGATCACATCGCCCCAACCCTGACCACCTGGCTTGGGCTCCTGCGCCGCAATTGAAATCGCGAAATGGGGGATAGCATGTAAGAAATTGCTGGTCCCGTCGAGCGGATCAATAATCCAGCGCGGCATATTGGGCGAACCATCGATTACACCAGCTTCTTCCAGCACAAAGCCCCAATCGGGCCGCGCGGCGAGCAATTCGTCATAAAGCGTGCGTTCACTGCGCATATCGGCTTTGGAGACGAAATCGGCTGGCCCTTTGCGGCTCACCTGTAAATGTTCGACTTCGCCGAAATCGCGCCGCAAGCGGTGGCCTGCTTTACGCGCGGCGCGCTCCATGACGCGGATTAGTCCTGATACAGCTGCCATGTTGGATCAGCCGACCTTGCCGACATAGGTCCGCTCATACACATCGACGATGATGCGTGTGCCCGCGCCGATATGCGGCGGAACCATCACGCGTACACCATTGTCGAGGATCGCAGGTTTGTAGCTTGAGGAAGCGGTCTGCCCCTTCACCACTGCATCGGCCTCGACAATTTCGGCCTCGATCTGGTCGGGTAAGGCGACGCTGATGGGTTTTTCGTCCCACAATTCCAACGTGACCTGCATTCCGTCCTGCAAAAACTCCTTCGCATCGCCGAGCAAATCCGCTTCCAGATTGATCTGTTCGAAGGTGTCGCCATCCATGAAAACCAGCAATTCGCCATCCGCATAAAGGAACTGGAACTCTTTGGTATCGAGACGGACTTTCTCGACCGTATCTGCACTGCGGAAGCGGACATTGGTCTTACGGCCGTCCTGCAGGTTTTTCATTTCCACCTGCATATAGGCCCCGCCCTTGCCCGGCTGGGTGTGCTGAATTTTGGCAACTTTCCAGATGCCGCCTTCATATTCGATAATGTTGCCGGGACGAATGTCCACGCCGCTGATCTTCATGGTTGAAAGAGCCTTGTATTGGGAATTTGCACCTTTCGGGTGCATTCATCACGCGCGCCTTTAGCCGAGCAGTCAGCAACGGGCAAGGTGGCTGGTCTTAAAGACGCAAACCAGTTAACTGGGGCACATCATGATCCGTAAATCACTTTTGATCCTGCCGGCTTTGGCCATTGCAACGATGCCGCTCTCCGCAAACGAAAGCAGCGGGCGTTTGGGCACACTGCCGCTTGGCAGCTATACTTGCGCACTTCCGGGTGACGCAGGCGGCGTCGCATGGCGTGAACTTCCGGAGAAGGCTTTTTCGATCGACAACGCATCAATATATAAGACCGCAAATGGTTCGGGGACTTACTTGCTGACTGGCAAGATGGTCACATTCACCCGCGGGCCGATGAAAGGGATGAAATTCGAACGCTCTGGAACCGCTACGCTTCGCTGGATTGAGGAAGATGGTAGTCTTGGGCGTATCCGCTGCGTCCGCAGTTCTTCAGTCAGCTAATCGCTGATATTTGGCGACTGCGACACCCAAACCCTGACGCACTCTATTCTTCGCGGTGCACACGCTTGAATGAGGTAAGCGCTTTGGCGAAACTCTTGACAGCAGCCACCTCGTCGCCGTTCCAGACTGCGCCGGAGATAGCCAGAAAATCAGCGCCTGCTTCGATAATTGGCTGGCAGTTGTCTGGCGTAATCCCACCAATTGCGACTTGCGGGATTTCAAACAGGTTACTCCAAAACTCCAGCAATTCGATCTCTGCGCGATGTTCGGATACTTTGGTGGAGCTTGGATAGAATGCGCCGAAAGCAATGTAATCCGCGCCTTGTTCACCTGCTTCCATCGCCAAATGGCGACTGGCGTGACAGGTAACACCGATTTGCGCGTCGCGGCCCAGCTCCTCGCGTGCAGCCTTTGGAGAACCATCGGATTGGCCAAGGTGAACGCCGTCCGCACCAAGCCTTTTAGCAAGTGCGACATCGTCATTAACGATAAACGCCACATCATGCGCTGTGCAGATTGCTTGCAACGGTGCGGCGAGTTCAGCCGCTTCATGCTGCTCCATGTCCTTCACCCGGAACTGAAAGGCCGCGACAGGACCAGCACCAAGGGCCCGCTCAAGCCGCTGCGGGAAATCTCCGCTGACATCGAGCGGCGAAATCAGGTAAAGCTGGCACGGTGGTATGTTATTGCTCATAACTGGTTCAATAGCGCCGCTAAGGGATGCCGCCAATGAAACTCTTTCCGTCAATATGTTTGGGCCTTGCGCCCTTGGCCATTTCAAGCTGCGCAGGTTTCGCTCAATCAAGCCAAGACAGTCAGCCTGCGGGGATTGAATGCGAATCAAGCTGCACTGTGGCTTTGGGTCAGCGGGCGGAATTTGGTGCGCTATGGGTGCGCCCCATCGAAGTACTGGAAGACAGCCGCTGCCCATCCGACGTGCAATGCGTGTGGGCGGGGCGTATCCTGCTTCGGGTAGAATTCGGGAATAATGCTGCCTCTGACGTGATCGATCCACGCCCGGAAACCGAATCATCCGAGATGGAAATCGGCAGCGACAATCCCGTCCAGATTTTCGGGAACAGCTTCACGATTGAAAATGTTTCGCCCGGCAACACCTCAACCGCGAGCCCGATCAGGCCCGAAGACTATCGCTTCACAATCCGGATCGAGAAAGCACAACCCGCCGGCTGACACCTAACCCGCGATAGACGCGCGCTGGATGTGATTGATCGCCTCGCCCAGCGCTTCATCAAACTGATCGTCGCTCATTTGCGCGCGCAATTCTTCGAGCAAAGCACGGCTAAAGCTGGCAATCATGCCTGTGTTGGTTGCCAGTTCTTCGCAGGCCTCTTCCCTAGTGAAACCGCCAGACAGCGCAACGACGCGCAAGGTTTTCGGGTGGTCGACGATTGGTTTATACAGGTTTGCCTTGGTCGGAATGGTCAGTTTCAGCATGACTTGCGAGCCATCAGGCAAAGCATCGAGGCCCTTCAGGATTTCGGCCAGCAGCAGCTCTTCCGCTTCCGCACGATCGGGCGCGCTAATGGTGACTTCGGGCTCTAGGATTGGCATCAATTCATGCGCGAGGATCTGTTTGCCAACTTCAAACTGCTGCGCGACATTGGCCGCAATACCCGCCGCATTGGCGCTGTTGATCACCGAGCGCATCTTGGTGCCGAAAATGCCCTTTGCCTTTCCCTTCTCGAGCAGTGCATCGAGGCCGGGATTGGGGTTCATCATCTGGACGCCGTTCTCTTCGTCGGCCAGTCCCTTATCGACCTTGAGGAACGGCACCACGCCGCGCGCCTTCAGCGCCTCTGGCGTCGATTTGCCGTCAACTTTACCGTCCATGGTTTTTTCAAACAGGATCGCGCCGATAACTTTGCCGCTGGAGAAACTGGGAGCGGTGATCACACGGCTGCGCATTTCGTGGATCTTGCCGTACATTTCTTCTTCGCTCGACCATTCATTATCCGACACCCCATAGGCCCGCAAAGCCTTTGGGGTGGAGCCGCCGCTTTGATCGAGCGCAGCGATAAAACCGAGGCCGGTCGCGATTTTGGCGGTCATTTCAGCGGTGTTCATAGTCAAATCCCTGGCTCGTAGATTGATTGCGCATACGAATGCATGGGCCGCGCCTTAGACAACGAATTTGCCTGTCGCAACCATGCCGACGGATTGAAAACTTTGGACAGGCAATAAATCTCCTAATCGCCCTTAGGGCGGCTAGGGCCGGGTGCCGGATATCTTGCGTATGATGGCATTGAGGCGGAACACCGGTTGCCCGTCAGCGGTAATCAGGCCTTCGACAAAAATTGTCTTCCCACCTGCGCGGACAACACGCCCGCGCGCCTCCACCAATTGCCCGATCCGCGTCGGATCAAGGAAGTCACCCGTCAGGTTAAGCGTAACACCATGCGATTCACCCAAGGCTACGCGTGCGATTGCGAAGATGGCCGAATCGGCGAATGTCATCAGGCAGCCGCCATGCATAAAGCCCGCACCATTCATGTGGCGCGGCTCCGCACGAAAGGCACTGACTACGCCGCCATCAGCCTCTTCGCGCTCATAGAACGGCCCCGCTCGCTGTTCAAACGGATCGCCTGCCCAAGTCGCCCAACCTGCCCATTCGCCCTCTGTTACAGGCACAAGCAAACTGCCCGCACCGACTGCAGGTGCCTCGCTCATTTCTTCAGCGCCGCCACGCCGGGAAGCTCCTTGCCTTCCATCCATTCAAGAAACGCGCCGCCCGCAGTCGATACGAACGTGAAGTCCGCAGAGACGC
>JBATLU010000226.1:0-4336 GCA_049289475.1 Pontixanthobacter sp.
GCCCACCACAGTTCGGTAGGTTCGGATAATCTTGTCGTTCACTGTCAAGCGAAGCTGGTATTCGGGAACGTTTGTAATGAGATAAAGGCTACCCAGATCACGCGCCAGCCAACGCCAGCGATCCATATTGGCGCGGATCAGCTTGTGCTTTGCAGTGCCTGCGGCAGTCTTTGCCAGTTCGTGTTTCAAACGCTGGTAATCTGGGTGCTGCGGCATGATCCGTGATAGGACACCCGCCATATCACCCGATTCCAAGGCATCAGCCATCAGTTTTGCAGTTGGGTAGCGGTCTTGATCGGGATCGAACACAAACCACTGCGTCCGCGCGTCCATCGGGGTGCGGCCATCACGCAAATCTTCCACCAAATAGGCAAACGATTTACGCGCCACCTCGTCAAGCGCGGGGTTCGCACCAGCGGCAATGGCGGCACGCAGGCCGGATAAATTGTAATCTTCGGGTTTGAGGCCTTCTTCACCGATCCCCTCGACAATGGCCGCGAGCGCGCGGGCATTATCAAGGTTCCAGCTCTGCATCACCGACGCTTCGTCAGCCGCCATGGCATCGATACCCTTCAGTATCTGTTCGGACACCACCACACCATCATCAGCCGCGACTGGTTCGCCAACAATTTCAGGCCGTTCCGGAACGAGATTTTCGGGCGCTTTTCCGGTGCTCGATTGCGCAGTAAGCCCAGCAAAGGGTATGATTACAGCAGCAGCCATCAAGGAAATCCGAAAAATCTTGGTATTCTTCACGTCGTATCTCACCCTGTTTGCGCGCTAAGAATATCTCGCGCGCCAGTCTATTTTGCCCCATTGCTGGCGATCCATCAACTATCATGGCTGACTGGATGCTGAATCAATACCAAAGTGGTGACGCAGCGCCACACAATCCCTAATGCGATTACCATGTCCGGACACCACCGCCCGATCCTGCCTTTTGCTGCTGCATTGCTGGGTGTTTGTTTTCTTTCGCTAATGGATGCGTTCATGAAAGGCGCAGCCTTGGCGGTTGGGGCCTATTGCGCGGCGGTGTTCCGCTCTGCGATTGCGGCGACGATAGTAACGCCCGTGTGGGTTGCAAGCGGAGGTCGCTGGCCCAAGCGGCATGTTCTCAAAATCCATCTGATCCGCGGAACTGTGTCCGGCTTCATGGCACTCAGCTTTTTCTACGCGCTCACCAAATTGCCCATCGCAGAAGCCATCGCCATCAGCTTTATCGCACCGCTCATCACGCTCTACCTCGCAGCCTGGTTGCTGGGCGAACAAATCCGGCGCGAGGCGATTTTAGCGTCACTCCTCGGTCTGGCAGGAACCATAGTCATAGTTAGCGGCAGGCTTGGTGCAGCAGATTATGACACCGAAACGCTCAAAGGCCTCGCAGCGATAATATTCTCGGCTTTGCTCTACGCCTATAATTTCATTATCATCCGGCAGCAGGCGCAAGTCTCCAGCCCGCTTGAGGCGACAAGTTTTCACAGCGGGGTTGGTTGCGCAGTGCTACTGATATTCGCGCCTTGGTTCCTCACCTTGCCCAGTGCAGGGCCGCTGGTGGATATCACTGCAGCGGCAATACTGACTGTATGCGGAGCGCTGTCGATCACCTGGGCTTACGCAAGGGCCGAGGCGCAGATGCTGGTGCCGATGGAATATAGCGGGTTTTTATGGGCCGGCCTGTTCGGCTGGCTGTTCTTCCGCGAGCCACTTTCTCCGGTCACATTGTTCGGAACCTTGCTGATTGTTCTGGGGTGTTGGATTGTTGCCAGAGCGCGCCCGAAAGTCCCTCAAACCGAGCAAAGCGCCGTTTGAACCAACGAATTTGAACGAATCCTGCAAAATGCGGCGAATTTGATGCCGTTTGCGCCACCCTCGCACTTGACCAATTGCCCTTGAAGTAGCAGGTGCGCGGAGAATATTGTGCCCGCCGAACACTCGGTGTATTTGGGGATTGCGCGGGCTCCATCCATGAAAGGATTACCTGCAGCATGACCCAGGTCGGCAAGGACACTCTCGGCACCCGCAGCACTTTGACCGTAGGCGGCAAGGACTACGCTTACTACTCGCTGGCGAAGGCAGCGGGGAAGATCGGCGATGTTAGCAAGCTGCCATTCTCGATGAAGGTCCTGCTGGAAAATCTGCTGCGGTTCGAAGATGGCGGCTTTACCGTTTCAACCGATGATATTCAGGGTCTTGCCGATTGGCAGAAGAACCCCGTTACCGGTACCGAAATCCAGTACCGCCCCGCGCGCGTTCTGCTGCAGGATTTCACCGGTGTTCCCTGTGTGGTTGATCTTGCGGCGATGCGCGATGCGATCGGCAAGCTGGGCGGCGACACGCAGAAGATTAACCCGCAAGTTCCGGTCCACCTTGTGATCGATCACTCGGTGATGGTGGATGAATTCGGTCATCCCAAGGCCTTCGAACACAATGTTGAGTTCGAATACCAACGCAATGCAGAACGGTATGACTTCCTCAAATGGGGCGCGAAAAGTCTCGACAATTTCAAAGCAGTCCCACCCGGCACAGGCATTTGCCATCAGGTAAACCTTGAACACATCGGCCAGGGCGTATGGTCTTCTGCTGGACCGGATGGCACCATGGTCGCCTATCCTGACACTTGCGTCGGCACAGACAGCCACACCACTATGATCAACGGTCTTGGCGTACTTGGCTGGGGTGTTGGCGGTATCGAGGCCGAGGCAGCAATGCTCGGTCAGCCAGTTTCGATGCTGGTGCCGCAAGTTGTCGGCTTCAAACTCGAAGGCGCGATGCCCGAAGGCATTACCGCGACCGACCTTGTTCTCACTTGCGTGCAAATGCTCCGCGAAGTCGGCGTTGTGGGCAGCTTCGTAGAATTTTACGGCCCCGGCGTGTCGAACCTCAGCCTTGCTGACCGTGCGACGATTGCCAATATGGCGCCCGAATACGGAGCAACTTGCGGCTTCTTTGGCGTAGATGACAAGACACTCGACTATTTGCGCCTGACTGGCCGCGCCGAAGAGCAAATCGCTTTGGTCGAAGCCTATGCCAAGGAACAGGGCATGTGGTTCGATCCTGCCAATGAACCCGTCTTCACCAAAACGCTCAGCCTCGACATCGCCAGCGTCGTGCCTTCGCTCGCCGGGCCAAAGCGCCCTCAAGACAAGGTCACGCTCCCCAATGTGGACGAGTTGTTCAACGGCGACCTCAAGACAGTTTACAAGAAGGATGCAGCCGAACGCGTCACTGTTGAAGGCAAGGATCACGATATTGGCGACGGCGACGTTGTCATCGCGGCAATCACCAGCTGCACCAACACCTCGAACCCCGACGTGCTGATCGCCGCGGGTCTGGTCGCCCGCAAAGCGCGCGCCAAGGGTCTGATGCCCAAGCCTTGGGTCAAGACCAGCCTCGCGCCTGGTTCGCAAGTCGTCACCGACTATCTGGTGAAGGCCGGACTGCAGGATGATCTCGACGCCATCGGCTTCGATCTGGTCGGTTATGGCTGCACCACTTGTATCGGCAATTCCGGCCCGCTCGCCGCGCCGATCAGCAAGGCCATCAATGGCAACAATATCGTTGCTGCATCGGTCCTTTCGGGCAACCGGAACTTTGAAGGCCGTGTGTCGCCAGACGTGCAAGCCAACTTCCTTGCTTCACCGCCACTGGTGGTCGCTTACGCCCTGCGCGGAACGGTGACGACCGACATGGTTTCCACCCCGATTGGTCAAGATCAAGACGGCAACGACGTGTTCCTGAAGGACATCTGGCCCAGCAATCAGGAAATATCCGATCTGCGCGCCAGTTCGATCGACCGCGGCATGTTCGAAGCCCGCTATGCGGACGTCTATAAAGGTGATGCCCACTGGCAGGCGATCAATGTGGTCGGATCCGACACTTATCAATGGCGTCCGGGCAGCACCTATGTTGCCAACCCGCCCTATTTCGAGGGCATGAGCATGACGCCCGAGCCGGTTACCGACATAACCGACGCAAAGCCGCTCGCCATTCTCGGCGATTCGGTCACCACCGATCACATCAGCCCGGCCGGTTCGATCAAGGAAGACAGTCCGGCCGGCGAATATCTGATGAGCAATCAAGTGGCCAAGGCCGACTTCAATTCCTACGGCAGCCGCCGCGGTAACCACGAAGTGATGATGCGCGGAACCTTTGCCAACATCCGGATCAAGAACGAAATGGTCCCCGGGGTTGAAGGTGGCTACACCGCCTATAACGGCGAACAAATGGCGATTTACGATGCCGCGATGAAGCATAAAGCAAACGGCACTCCGTTGGTTGTAATCGGCGGCAAAGAATATGGCACCGGTTCCAGTCGCGACTGGGCCGCGAAGGGCAC
>JBATLU010000227.1:0-1561 GCA_049289475.1 Pontixanthobacter sp.
GAAGCCTGATAGATCCGGGTCTTCTTCTCCAGACCCAGAATACGGATGGCCTCAAGCAACCTCAGCGTCCCCAGCGCATCGCTGTTTGCCGTGTACTCAGGACTCTCGAACGAAACCGCCACATGACTCTGCGCCCCGAGGTTGTAGATCTCGTCTGGCTTTACCTGCTGGACTATGCGAATCAGGTTGGTTGAATCGGTCAGATCCCCGTAATGCAGGATGAAATTGCGATTCGACACGTGCGGATCCTGATACAGATGATCCACGCGATCGGTGTTGAACGACGAAGCCCGACGCTTTATGCCGTGAACGATGTAGCCACGGTTCAACAACAGCTCGGCGAGGTAGGCGCCGTCTTGGCCGGTAACGCCGGTGATCAGAGCAATTTTGGACATTGATAGTTCCGTTTTGTTGCCGAATCTAGAGTCGGCCGGGGAGAATCGAGCGCGCAAATTACGCCACATCGTAAACCACGAAGATCACGAGCGGCCTGAGCGAAAGCATGCCCAACACCTTGTCACCCCATGGGTTTGAAGAGAAATGTGCGAATTACCCCATGGTCATTGCCATCCTGCGGACCAGGAGACGGAACACAAAGTAATTCTGTCAATTCTCGCGCGTCGACATTGAAAGGGTGCTCGGAAAGATAAACGCCAGAATTATCATAAATCCTGATATCACTCCCTTGCACTTTGTCGACATTTGGAATAATCGCGTCATTGTCGGTCGGATAATGTTCAGTGACGAACACCCATCTAAACTTCCTCAGCTTCTTGACCACGACCGATATCTGCTCGTTAGATAAATGCTGAAGGACCTGCCGAACAAAGCACACATCGCCATCTGGCAATTCATCACGCACAATATCAAGATGCAGAAAACGGATTGTCGCGCTACCAAATTTCTTTTGATTTCTACTTACGATCGGCTCAACGACATCGACTCCGATGTACTTTCCGCAAAGTGGGAGCAATTTCTCACCGACACGAAAGTCGCCACACCCAAGGTCAATAAAAATCAAATCTCGAAAGCCCTCAGTGGACGCTTGTCCGAAAATCAAGTCTGTGTATTCAGCTACGACTTTGACGTCGAGCGACCCGGCCCCAGAGCAGAACTCACCTTTCGCGCCACCCCACTTGTTCTCTTCATAAATCTTAGTAAATACCTCTTCAGCAGTTTTCTTGGCGTTTTTCTTTTGCGCCAATCGGCGCCTGAAGCGCCTATAGTAGCCAAGGACCATCATTGGAATCAAAACGCGGAGTAGTGCTTTCATGATATATATTCAGAATTGATCCGTGCCAGAAATTTCGGGTCTATCGTAATTCATGTGGAAATCTCTCATGAAGCCTGCACAGCCAGCGGCGAGTTGGGCAGGCTGAGCCGGCCTTTGATCAGATGGATGATGGTTCGCAGGTTCTCTAAGTGCGGAAGCCCAAGGCGCGGGCGATGTCGGCGTTGATGAATTCGGCGGCGCCATTGGAATTACCCAGGTTGAGCGTATTGCGGATGCTGTCCAGATGCCTCTTGAAGATGGCGCCTAGGCGCTTGAAGGGCTCAAGTC
>JBATLU010000228.1:0-13382 GCA_049289475.1 Pontixanthobacter sp.
CACTTACACATCGCTTGCAAGTCTGACCGATAGCCTCGAATTTACCAACAACAATGGCACCAGTTGGACGTATGTTCCGACGCCTGATGTTGATGGCTGCGATGCAGCAATCAAGGGCTTCCGGCTAAAGCCAACGGGATCGCTGGCCGCGTCTCGAAACTTCTCGGCCAGAGCGCGCTTTAAGCTGAAGTAGAGCTTTTTCTAAGGCCCCGATTTGCTCGACAGCTAATTGCTCGATGGTTCTTGTCACTTGCAATGGTGAATGGCAGTGGCCTTCAGCATGAACCAAACCAGAGTCTTGCCGCTAGAGGGCGTCCACAATTTCCGGGATTATGGCGGATATGCCGTCACCGCCGGGGGCAGGGTCAAAACCGGCCTGCTGTTCCGTTCGGGCGAGCATGGGAACGCCAGTGATGGTGATTTGCAGGCAATTGACCAGTTGGACTTGCGTCATGTGATTGATCTTCGCGGGAATAGCGAGCGCCGCGCCAACCCTTGCCGCCGTAGTTCCGCGTTTTCCGCCGAGGTGCATTACTTCGACGGCGAAACCGCTGGTCTGGCACCGCATGTGGAAGCAGCCAAGGAAGCGCTCGATGCGGAGGCCGCGCATATGGCGATGGAGCGTCTATATTCGCAGCTCCCGTTTCGCGACAATCTGATCTGGATACTAAAGCGTTACTTTGCCGCCTTGGCAGAAGGGCAGGGGGCGAGCGTGGTCCATTGTCTTGCGGGAAAAGACCGGACCGGAATGGCGGTCGATCTGTTACACCATCTGTTGGGCGTCCATCCCGATGATGCGATGACAGATTTCCTGCTGACCAATACTGCTGGTAATATCGATGCGCGGGTCGCAGCCGGCGCGCCTGCCATTCGTGCGCGATGGGGCGGAATTGACGATGCGACCATCCGTGTGTTGATGGGTGTTGATGCGCGCTACCTCGTGGCTGCGCGCAAAGCTGTGGAAGAGGAACACGGCTCTATCGACGCGTTCCTGCGCGATGTGCTGGAAGTTAGCGACGATCGGCGCGAGGCATTGCGCTTGCATCTGATCGAAGCGTAACCAGATCAGGATCGATCATTTAGAAATGGGCAGAGCGTAAAGTGCGCGCTCGCCCTTAGGACGGAACTTCTCATGGCTACCCATCACACCAAAATGCTCATTATCGGGTCCGGTCCGGCAGGCTATTCTGCGGCGATCTATGGTGCACGCGCAATGTTGGAGCCGATTGTGGTGCAGGGCCTTCAGCCCGGTGGCCAACTAACCATCACAACCGATGTCGAGAACTATCCCGGCTTCAAAGACGTGGTGCAAGGTCCGTGGTTGATGGAGCAGATGCAGGCACAGGCTGAGCATGTAGGTACACGGATGATGTGGGACACAATTGTCGAAGTTGATCTTTCGAATGGCTCTCCATTCCGCGCGATTGGCGACAGCGGTGACGAGTATATTGGCGATACGCTGGTGATTGCGACCGGCGCGCAGGCCAAATGGCTTGGCGTGCCGGGCGAACAAGAGCTGGGCGGCAAGGGTGTTTCGGCCTGCGCCACCTGCGACGGTTTCTTCTACCGCGGCAAGAAGGTTGTGGTAATCGGCGGCGGCAATACGGCGGTCGAGGAAGCGCTCTATCTCACCAACCATTCGGATGATGTGACGCTGATCCACAGGCGCGATGAATTGCGCTCGGAGAAGATTTTGCAAGAGCGGCTGTTCTCCAACGAGAAGATTAGCACGCTATGGAACAAGGCAGTCGAACGCTTTGTTGCGGGAGAGAACAGCGCGCTTGGCCATCTGGAGCTGGTCGATACGGTGACGGGCGAGAAGAGCACGATTGCGGCGGATGGCGCATTTGTGGCTATCGGTCACGCACCAGCGACCGAATTGTTCGCGGGTAAACTGCCGACCGATGAAAGCGGGTATCTGATTGTCGAGGCCGGTACGCCGAAAACCGAAATTCCCGGTGTATTCGCTTGCGGCGACGTGATGGATCACACCTATCGTCAGGCAGTCACTGCTGCGGGTACGGGCTGCATGGCCGCATTGGATGCAGAGCGCTTCCTTGCGACACTTGATTTTGCCAAGAAGGAAGCGGCTGAATAAAGCCGCCTCCCTCGATGGCATTTTTTCCGCGCTAAAATACCGTCAGTGCTGCATGGACGATCAGCATAATCAGCACGAGACTGGACAGCGCGAACAGTACAAAACGCACCATCACCTTGTTGGCGGTGGCTTGGACCAGCGAATGGATGATCCGAAGGCCGACATAAATCCACGCCAGCAATGCGTTTAACCCGTCACCCTGACCGATCAGCGCGAGCACGATCGCAACCGCATAAAACACTGTCGGCGCTTCGTGCAAATGATTGTAATTATGCGCTTTCCATTGGACATTGGCGGGTAGCACAGCATCGAGGTCAGCACCCGTTCCGCCGGTCAAATTGGCCGTGTCAATCTCGGGGGCTTTGGACATTGCCGGAATACGCGTGGCATACATCCATACCCACATGACCATGGTCCAGCCGAGCAGGACAACGATAGGTTGAAAAATTGCGGACTGGATCATGATACAACTCCCGGATTAGCAAAAACTGTGACCATTATCGCGCTGACGACCAGTTTGATCAGGCAAAGAGTAGACAATGCAAAAATGCCGAAGCGAACCATCGCGATATTGACAGTCGCCTGATAAATCGAATGTACGATCCGTAATGCCACATATGCCCATGCGAATATGACATCGAGCGTGCCCGTTCCCATCATTGCGAGGATGATGACGGTTGGATAAAAGATGGTCGGTTGTTCCATCAAATGTGTGTAATTATGGGATTTCCAATTGACCTTGTCTGGAATCCTGCCTTCCAGATCCTGTCCGCGACCACCAGGCTTGGCGTTTAATGTGGCTGGGTCCAGCTTTCCCATTGCTGGGAAGCGCGTAAACGCCAGCCAGGCCAACATGACTAGCGACCATCCAATAAGCACCGCTGCGGGTGCCAAAATCTGTGCTTGCATTAAATTCCCTCCCCGAAATTATTCGTGAAACTGCGGCGTCAGCTATCAATTGTCAATTGCAACTAATGCGCGGCTGCCAGCATCTGTGTGTAATCGCTCGCGTCGGTATTCCCGCCGGTCAGCATAATGACCGTATCGGCATCGAGCGGAACCTTGCCCGCCAATGCCGCAGCCAGCGCCGCCGCGCCGCCGGGTTCGAGCACAAGTTGCAGCGAGGAGAAAGCGAAACGCTGGGCTGCGCGCACTTCCGCATCAGTCACGGCGACGCCTGGCATCGAGCGCCCCTGCAATACTGACAGTATAATAGGTCCGGTGGCGGTGGGCTGCAGTGCATCGCAAATTGTCTTGGGCGCATCACTTGCGGCCTTGACGATGTGACCAGTGGCTAGCGATTGCCCGACCATGTCCCATCCAACCGGTTCTGCCGGGTATATCTCCGCATCGGGACAGGCGAGCGACAGTCCCGCCGTCAACCCGCCGCCGCCGCAACAGGCGATCACACGGCTTGGCTGATGGCCGAGCTGCGCGGCGATTTCGATGCCCGCGCTGCCTTGCCCCTCAATCACCCAGGCATCGGCGAAGGCATGAACGAGGATCGCCCCGCTTTGCTCGGTGATCCTTGCCGCCACCGCGTCGCGGTCCTCGCCCGGACGCTCGTACAGCACGATTTCCGCACCGAGTGCGGCTGTGGCATCCAGCTTAACTTGCGGCGCATCGCGCGGCATCACGATAGTGGCCTTGATCCCGAGCCGCTTGGCCGCCCAAGCCACGCCTTGAGCGTGGTTTCCACTCGAAACGGCCACCACGCCGCACGCGCGTTCATCATCGGACAGATCGCTCAACCTATGCCACCCGCCGCGTATCTTGAAGGCGCCGATTGGCTGGAGGCTCTCCGCCTTAACCCAGCAGCTTACATCACCGATCTGAACGGGCAGCAGCGGGGTCGGCGGCAGGATCGCGGCGATCTTCTCGGCCGCTCTCAGCACGCCTTCGCGAGTCGGTTGGCGCTGCTCGGTCATAGCGCCCTCAAAACCGCAGAAAGCGGCGAAGTGGAACACATGGAACACTGTCCTGAAACACAAAAACTTGCAGTCGGAAACGCGAATTCATGTTTGGCGAAAGGGTGGTTTGCGCGTGAAATATCCATAAATCGCTCATGCCGATTTTTTCTGCGGTAGGAAACGGAAAAGCCGGATCATATTGCGGTCATCGCGCATTCCACTATGTGAACGCTATTGGAAGGCGTCCGGCGCGGCTGGTGCGGCGCGGAACACAAAACTTTGGAGTTATCATGTCGACAGTTCTGGTAATCGGTGCAGGCGGGGTCAGCTCGGTCTGCGTTCACAAAATGGCGTTCAATCCGGAAATTTTTTCCGAAATTCACCTCGCTAGCCGGACCAAAAGCAAATGCGATGCGATTGCCGCCAGCGTGAAGGAACGCTGCGGGCAGGACCTGGCGACCTACGAAATTGACGCGGAAGAAGTCCCCGCGATGGTCAATTTGATCCGCAAGATTCAGCCCAGCCTAGTGGTCAATCTGGCGCTGCCGTATCAAGATTTGCCGATCATGGACGCCTGCCTCGAAGCGGGCGTGAGCTACCTCGACACCGCCAATTACGAGCCGAAGGACGAGGCCAAGTTCGAATATCACTGGCAATGGGCCTATCATGACCGCTTCAAGGATGCGGGACTAATGGCGCTGCTAGGTTCGGGATTCGATCCCGGCGTAACCAGCGTGTTCACCATGTGGCTCAAGAAGCACAAGCTGAAAACCATCCGCCAGCTCGACATTCTCGATTGCAACGGCGGCGATCACGGTCAGCATTTCGCGACCAATTTCAATCCTGAAATCAATATCCGCGAAATCACTGCCGCCGCGCGGCATTGGCAGAATGGCGAGTTTGTCGAGACACCCGCGCTGAGCAAGAAAGTCGAGTTCGACTTCGAAGCTGTGGGCAAGAAGAATATGTACATGATGTATCACGAGGAGCTGGAAAGCCTCGCGAAATTCATCCCTGAGCTGGAGCGTGCGCGTTTCTGGATGACTTTTGGAGATGCCTACATCACCCATCTGACCGTGCTGCAAAATGTCGGCATGACGGGGATCGAGCCGATTAAATATCAGGGCAAGGATATCATCCCGCTGCAATTCCTTGCGGCCGTATTGCCCAAGCCGGAAACTCTGGGCGAAACGACCAAGGGCAAGACCAATATCGGCTGCATCGCCACCGGCGAAGCGCTCGATGGTTCGGGCGAAAAGACTTTCTACATCAACAATATCTGCGACCACGAAGACGCCTATGAAGAAACCGGCAATCAAGCGGTCAGCTACACCACCGGCGTTCCCGCAATGATAGGCAGCGCCATGATGGTGCAGGGCATCTGGGCCGGTGACGGGGTGTTAAACATGGAAGAAATGGACCCCGATCCGTTTATGGAAATGCTGAACGCGCATGGCCTGCCGTGGCAAGTGAAGGAGCTGGACGGGCCGGTAGTATTCTGATGAGCGATAAGAGCATCCTTACTCGTCGCGGGTTTATTGGCGCCTCATCGGCTGCCGCAGGGTTGGCTGCCACCACGCGGCTTTCGGCGCAAGCTGGAGCGGGTGTCGGCGGAAACGCAACCGGACCATTCATTCTCACTACATGGGACTTCGGCCCCGGCGCGAACGAGGAAGGTTGGCCGATCATCGCGGCTGGTGGTTCGGCGCTTGATGCGGTTGAGAAAGCTATCAATTACGTCGAGCTGCTCCCCGATGAATACTGGGTAGGCTATGGGGGGGTCCCCAATGAAGTGGGTGAGACCACGCTTGATGCGACGATCCTGTGGGGTCCAACCCATGATTGGGGCGGCGTGGGGTGCCTGAAGCGGGTCAAGCGCGCCATCTCTGTCGCGCGCAAGGTCATGGAGGAGACGCAGCACACGTTGATCGTCGGCGATGATGCAACGCGGTTTGCTGCGCGCATGGGGTTTGCTGAGACCTCGCTTACCAATGTCCGTTCACAAACCAGGTGGGAAGAATGGATGGCGAAAGGTGAGCCCACCGATGCCTTTGACGCCGAGCCTATCGGGACGCCCGACGGCTTGCCGGGGCATGAC
The DNA here is from genome assembly GCA_049289475.1 of Pontixanthobacter sp. Taxonomy (GTDB): domain Bacteria; phylum Pseudomonadota; class Alphaproteobacteria; order Sphingomonadales; family Sphingomonadaceae; genus Pontixanthobacter. Next base: position 6,107 of record JBATLU010000228.1, read on the forward strand.
ACAGTCGGCACCATTGCGGTTGACGCTAACGGCAACCTTAGCGTCGGATGTTCTACCAACGGGCGCGAGTTCAAGATCCCGGGCCGTGTGGGCGATTCGCCGATCCCCGGTGCGGGCTCCTATGGCGATCAGGAGGTCGGCGGCGCGGTTGCGACAGGGAATGGCGATGTCATGATGCGCTTCATGCCATGCTATCACGCGGTCGAGCTTATGCGGCACGGTATGCCGCCGCAGCTCGCTTGCGAGGCTGCGATCAAGCGGATCACTGACCGCGGGTACCAGTTCGGCGGCGGCATGGCGGCGATCGGTATGGACGGCCGGCATGGCGGAGCGCAGGCCGGGTGGGAAACCGAAGGCTTCAGCTATTCGGTGCGCGATGCGAACGGCAATGTGAAAGTGCCGGTGGTCTGATGCAAACTAAAGCCGGTGATCCGGGCGCTTTTGCCCAATTTGACCTGAAGCGGGTCGATAGCCCTGCCTTTGTGGTGGACACGCAGAAACTGCGCGCAAATCTGCAAGTGCTCGCCGACATTCGCGATGCGGCGGATATCAAGGTGCTTGCCGCGCTGAAGGCGTTTTCGATGTGGTCGGTGGCGCCGATCATTGGCGAATATCTCGATGGTGTCTGTTCATCCGGACTGTGGGAATCGCGGCTTGCCTCTGAATTTTATGACGGTGAAATTGCAACCTATTGCGCGGCCTATAAGCCTGACGAGTTGGAGGAAATCTGCCGCCTGTCGGACCATGTTATCTTCAATTCTCCGCAGCAACATAAACGTGCCTCGCTGATCCTCGACCATGCGCGCAGTATGGGCGGCGCGTTCGACATTGGTCTGCGGATCAACCCGCAAGTTCCCACTGGCGAAGTGCCGCGTTACGACCCGTCCAGCCCCGGCTCGCGGCTCGGCTTTCCGCTTGAGCAGCTGACGGCGGAGCATATGGAAGGGGTCGACGGTATCCATTTCCACAATCTGTGCGAGCAGGATCTGGATCCGCTCAAGCAGACATGGGACAAGGTATTTGATGCGATCGAGCCCTATTTCGACCAGCTAAAATGGATCAATATGGGCGGCGGCCACCACATCACCCGAGCCGATTACCAGCGCGAGGAATTGATCGAATTCCTGCGCGATGTGAAGGAAGATTCCGATTGCGAGATTTACCTCGAGCCGGGTGAGGCGGTAGCGCTCGATGCCGGCATTCTGGTCGGGACCATTCTCGACAATGGTTTCAATGGTATGCCGCTAGCGATCACCGATATTTCCGCCACCTGCCATATGCCCGATGTGATCGAGGCGCCGTACCGCCCGGCCATGTTGCACGAGGAACAAGGGAAGGGCGCTCCGGTTCGTCTGGGCGGCCCGTCCTGCCTCGCCGGTGATGTGATCGGCGATTACAGCCTGCCCGTTCCCAATGAACCGGGCCAGCGCATTGCCTTCCTCGATCAGGCGCATTATTCGATGGTAAAAACCAACACGTTCAATGGGGTGCAGCTTCCCAGCATTTACTTATGGGACAGCGAGACCGATGTGCTCGATCTGGTCAAAAGCTTTGGCTACGAGGATTTTCGTGGGCGGTTAAGCTGATCCAAGCCTCTTTAACGGGCGCTGTTTTCGTTGAGCGATTCGGCCAGATTTGTCATTGACTGGAACTGCCCGATCGTTGCGGTGAGTTTCTCGCGATCTTTGCTTGCATCCATCCCGCCGCTTTCGAATAGATTTTTCTTCGATTCAACGATCAGCGTGATCTCGCCATCGCAGAACAGGGCGCGCAATTTGGCCCCGTCGAATGCTTTCTCGATCTCGATCATCCGTTCGACATAGGTCGGATGGACCAGATAACGTGCTTCGACCTGGTCATCCGAATAAACGTCGAATGCGTCCTCAAAATCGGGATGGACGATATCGACTGCGGCCATGTGGCGTCCGGCGAGTTTGACCTCGTCCTTCTTGCCGCCAAAGAATTTGCGGTGCGCGCCGGCCCGCTGGATCAAGGTGGACCCGTGGAATCCACGACCGAACGCCAACGTCATGATTAGCCCGCGAAACACGGTGACTTTCTTGCTGCCGCCGTCGCTATCGCTTTGATCTTCCTGAAGATGTGCTTCGTAAAATTTGAACGTATGACCGCTTGCATCACCCGACCAGAAGTCTTCAAAATTGCGGTGATCGTGCGATGGCAGCATCTTGAATTCGCGGCCTCGGGTAAAGCCGGGCTCGGGATCGCCCTGATGGGTGTAGGAAATGCCGACGGCTTCGGCGATTGCCTCGTTGATGCCGATCTTGACCCGCTGGATAGCGGCCGCGCGCGGTTTGTAGGCCCATACGCAAGCAAACATCGTCAGCGCAGCAAAGATAAAACCGCCAAACCCGATGTTGAGAAAGCCCACCGCCAGCATCGCCAGCGCCAGACCGCCCAATCCGGCACCTGCCATCACAAAGCGTTTGTTCGAGGCCGCGCTGGCAATTTCCCGCTCGGCTTTCTGCCCTTCAAGCCATTGGCCGAGCGGCCCTGCCATCAACGCATCCGCATCAAGATTGCCAATCATACCACTTCCCCCCCGTCGATTCCTTTGATAGCGTGATTACATCGGAATTTGGAAGGGTGGGCCGTAAAAATGACCGCTATTGTAATTGTTATCGCAATTGTGCTGTTGGTGCTGCTGGTGATGCTTGTCGGCATCTACAACCGGCTTGTTTCGCTGCGGCAGAATGTCAATCAGGGCGTGGCCGATATCGACGCGCAATTGCGCCAGCGGCATGATCTGATTCCCAATCTGGTCAACACGGTCAAAGGCTATGCCTCGCATGAAAAGGAAACGCTCGACGCGGTTATTACTGCCCGCAACAAGGCTGCCGATGGTTCGGTAACCTCAGGTGACGAAACCCAGCTTCGCGTTGCGCTCGACAAGATGCTCGCATTGGCGGAGGCCTATCCCGATCTCAAGGCCAGCGCCAATTTTCAGGAATTGCAGCGCGAACTGGCCAATGTTGAAGACAAGCTGGCCGCCGCGCGCCGTGCGCTCAACGCTGCCGTGTCGCGTTACAACACCGGCCGGGAAACTTTCCCGGCGGTGCTGTTTGCTGGCGCACTGGGCTTCCAACAGGCTGATTTCCACCGCCTCGACGACAGCGAAAAGGGCGTCGTTGATCAGGTTCCCAACATCAATTTCTGACAGCGCAGGCCTTTGGTGAATGCCGAGCCCGCCTGATACGTAGCGAATTGCCGTATTGGCCGTTGTTTTGACAGGCCCACTGCCGTGGGGAGAGCCGCACGGAGAATTGTTATCCCACACGCGATTTTGCTTGTGGTTTTGCGCGCAGGATTTATATGCGCGCTTCACTGCCCCAAGGGACATCAACCGCAAGGCAGCCTTGACCGTTAATTACCTTCAGGGGGTCCCTTGAGTTGCACATCTATCCTAATGCTGCTGCTGTAGTCCGCGACCTTTCGCCGGACGAACCAGTAATCCTCAACCGCCCGCACGCCGCCGCGCGCGCTGCCCGCTTCTTTGCAGAGAAGTTTCCGGGCAAGTCGCTCTATGCGGTAAAGGCCAATCCTTCGCCAGAATTGCTCAAAATCCTGTTTGCGAACGGGATCACGCATTTCGATGTCGCGTCGATTGCCGAAGTGCGTTTGACGCGTGAGGCTGTGCCCGAAGCAACATTGTGCTTCATGCACCCGGTCAAAACCAGCCGCGCCATTAGCGAGGCCTACCATCAGCACGGCGTAAAGACTTTCAGTCTCGATTCGATCGAAGAGCTGGAGAAGATCGTCGATGCCTGCGCCGACGAGCAGGGCAATCCAGCCAAGGATCTGCGCTTGCTTGTTCGCTTGCGCGTGTCGAGCGAATATTCCGAATTGTCGCTGGCATCGAAATTCGGGATCGATGTCGCCGATGCCGGCAATCTGCTGCAAGTAACCCGCCAGCATTGCGACTGGCTTGGCATTTGCTTCCACGTCGGTAGTCAGGCGATGACGCCGTTTGCCTATGTGCAGGCATTGGAGCGCGTGCGCGCGGCGATTGCCGATGCCAGCGTGGTGATCGATATGGTCGATGTCGGCGGCGGTTTCCCCAGCGTCTATCCGGGCATGGAACCGCCCCCGCTGGAAGATTACTTCAGCGTTATTCACCGCCATTTCTACGAACTGCCGATTGCGTATAACGCAGAGCTGTGGTGCGAGCCGGGCAGGGCGCTGTGCGCGGAATATTCCTCGCTGATTGTGCGCGTGGAAAAGCGCCGCGGTGACGAACTCTATATCAATGATGGTGCTTATGGTGCGCTCTACGACGCGGCCCATGTCGAATGGCGCTTCCCGGTGGCCGCGCTGGAAGATGATCTGCGCGATGCGGACGAGGAATTCAGCTTCTTCGGCCCGACCTGCGACGATGCCGATTTCATGAAGGGCCCGTTCCTGCTGCCCGGTGACATCAAGGCCGATGACTTCATCGAAGTCGGAATGCTGGGCGCTTACGGTGCAGCGATGAAAACGGGTTTCAACGGTTTCGGCAATGCCGTGCAGGTCGATGTGGCGGACGAGCCAATGGCAAGCCTGTACCGCGGTGACCGGATTGATCCTCGGGTTAGTGATAATGTGGTGAGCTTGCGGTAGGAACGCCAGTTCACCCGATCACGGGTGACAATTGCCGTTTGGGTTCGTCCCTCAGGCAGAAACTTTGCTGGAGTGTTGAAACGCTCAGCCCGAGTTACTTGATTCCACATCATTGCCGAACAGCACGATCGCCGTGCCGAGCGCGACCAGCGCGCAAAAGCCGATCTTCGTGTGCCACGGCGTGCCGGGCATGATGAAAGCGCGCCGTGCCGCAATGGCCGATTGCAACGTGTAATACAGTGCGAAGGCACGGCTTGCATAGGCGATGATCTGGAATACATCGGCTTCCCAAGTCATCACCAAACCGATGAAAACCAGCAGCACATAGCCATTGCGCGCGGTCATGCGGCCTCTGGTCAATTCCTCCACCAGACCGCCCGATCCGCTGGTGTCGGCAATCGCGGCGCTGAACTGCGCCGCCAGTGCTGCCAGAACCAGCAGCACGGTCAGCAAGGGTGTAATCATACCCATCATGTCGATGATCGCGGTTTCGCTCAGCTGGAACTCGCTCCGGTCGAAGGCGAAGGCAAACAGACCGATATAAATCATGTAGATCACCGCGCAGACCTGCTGCGCCAGTTTCATCGATGCAATCCGCGTCTCGGGATCATAATCGTGGCCAAGATAGCGTGATGTTTCAAATCCCTGCACAGTGATAATCAAGCCGAATGCCAGCGTGAGCGCGGGCCAGCCGGACAATTTCGCAGGGTGGAAAAACAGCTGATCGGTTGAGGCCTGCTGGTAGAAATACCAGGTCAGACCCACCAGCAATCCCACAATGATAGCCAGCTTCACAGTGACGGCGGCATATTCCATGCGTTCCAGCGCCTTGAAACCCCAGAACCAACCGACCATCAGGATCAGCAGATATACCGCTGAAGTCAGCAATTTGGCGTTGGTAGCCCCTTCATATGGTGTCTGGCTGACGGCAAACGCACCGAACAGATTGAGGTAATATCCGACCGATATCATGAAAGCGAAGACCAGCGCCCACGATGCACCCAGTTCCAGTCGCTCGACCGCTACGTCCTCGACCGGGGCGGGAACATTGCGGGCGAAGATGTTGAACCGGATCGCCGTGCCAAACAAATAGGCGCCAATGCACAATCCGGCCATGATCAGCGGCGCGCTGCGGCCATATGCCGACACCAGAATAGGCGCCAGAACCAGAAAGCCGCTGCCGATAATCGAAGCCAGCGGCGTTACCGTAGCCCGCCATACGCTGGATTTCGAAAAGCGTGGAGAAATCAGCAGCAAGCCTGACAATACCACAGCCAGCAAGATTGCAATATTGAGCGCCAAGGCCACATCCAATCACAGCGTTTTAAACCAGCCGCCGAATAGCGTTTTCGGCTTGACCTGTCGCGCAGCAAATGCGCCAGCTTGCATCGCAGCGACTACATCCGAGCGATCTCGACGGTGTAGCGCTTTTGCTGCGGGGACTACCGCCCTAGAACAGTTTCGGCGTGACCGCTTTGCTGTCAGTTAGCTACAAAAGACGACATTCGGCTTACGACCCATTTGCCGCCGTTCATACGACTTGAACGCAAATTTAGATGGATACCAAGTATCGTTGGCAACAACCCCCCGAAGTGATAGCAAGTTCGCCGAAGAGGGTATTTCATGTCACGTATTATTGCCGCGCTATTGCTCATTTTGCTGCCAGTAACGGCACAAGCCCAAGAGGCCCATCAGAGCGAGACGGTTGGGCAAACTACCGATGAGGAAGCAGTCTGGGCGCTGGAGCATGATTATTGGCGCTATGCCGAAATTGCCGATAACGAAGCCTATCTCGCTCTTTGGGATGATAGCTTTGTTGGTTGGCCCGGCGGCAGCGAATTACCGACCGGCAAGTCGAATATCGATTCCTGGATCGGCGAGCTCCATGCCGACCCCACGCGGCGCATTAAGTTTTGGATTAAGCCGATGGCGTCGGCGCAATTCGGAGATGTGGTCGTGGTGCACTACCGCTATGGCGGAAATTGGTTCGATGTCGAAACTGGCGAGGCTGTCGAGTCATTTGGCGAGGGCCGGATTACGCACACTTGGCAACGCCGGGGCAATAGCTGGCAGATTATTACCGGCATGTCCGCCGGGTAGCTAGTACCTGATAGCGAATACCCTCAAGCAAAAGCCAAGAGCCGACTTTGCAATGTCAGCTTCCCACCCCAATTATCGCCGTTTCAAACGCCTGTGAGAATTCCTGACATCAGACGATTGTCAGTCAGTTGCTCCCCTACTCAAACCCCACAAACCGCGCGGCTTCATCCACGCTCTTGCGCTCGCTCACCACTGCATTGGCGGGGAAGCTTTCATCTGGCCAGCCAAGTGCCACGGCCTTCATGATCACCTGATCGTCGGGAATACCCGCGTGTTCGCGCACAACCGGGCTTTGCATGATGCCTTGCGAGTTGATCACGCAGCCGAGGCCGCGGCTCCATGCGGCGTTGACGAGGCAGGTGGTAACCGCGCCGCAGTCAAAGGCGGTGTCGTCGCTGCCCGATAATTCGCGGTCATAGGCAATAATCACGCACACGGGTGCGCCGAACTGGCGGAAGCCGCGCAGCACCCAGTCCTGCCGCCCGTCCTTGTCGTCGCGTTCGATCCCCATCGCGCTGAACAATTGCTTGGCGACACCAACCTGGCGGTCACGGTGGACGCC
>JBATLU010000229.1:0-8327 GCA_049289475.1 Pontixanthobacter sp.
GGAAATGCCGATATGCGCGCCGGTGACAACAGCTTCATATTGACCGCGATCAGTCAGGGCCAGCTCGACCGCGGCGCTTGGCGTGATCCACCCTGCGACGCTGACAATCGCGATGGGGAAGATAATCCGCATCCCGAATACAGCTATAAGGATACCCCAAGTTAAAAATCGCCGTTGCCAAAGGGGGCTCATGTCTTTCAATACCGTGGCATTGACCACGGCATTGTCCAGACTCAGCGACGTTTCCATGATGCCGAGCACAATAGTCAGGAACAGGAATTGTGCGGCCAGCTCGGCCCCGCCTTGTTCATACCCAAGCGCAACCGCCGCTGCGAGGCAGCAGAGTGTGAAAATGATTGATCCGTAGAAGTTCTTCACATCGGTTCCCATTTGTGCGCTGGCCCGTTTTTTCTTTGGACCAATTCCGTTTCAGAGGGTCTGATATGTGCTTATCGTTCCAAATGGCACCCTGAAGTTTGCAAATTGTCGCAATTGCGAGCCGATTCTACTGATTCTATGGCGGCAATCATCGGGAGTTTCGACGTTGAGATATGCCCTCTGAAGCGTTCCGCAATTGGACGGGCACTTGGCCTGACGCTACGGCAAGCACGGAAGGGAAGCGACGGTCCAAACCGTGCTAGCGCGTAGAGCAGATTATCTGCGGTTGCAGGGGCGACGCCGCGCCGCTAGGCGTTGTCGCGATATGACAGACAAGACTTTCGACCCGACCTCCAAAACATCGCTCGCCGCGCCCGACATCACCGTTGATGTGCGCGAAGTTTTTGGCATTGATATCGATTGGCAAGTGCCAGCCTTCAGTCAGGCAGACGAGCGCGTGCCCGATCTGGATGAGAACTATGTGTTCGATCCGGACACGACGCTCGCCATTCTGGCAGGTTTTGCCCACAATCGACGGGTGATGGTGCAGGGCTATCACGGTACGGGAAAATCCACCCATATCGAGCAGGTTGCTGCGCGTTTGAAATGGCCCTGTATCCGGATCAACCTTGATGCGCATATCAGCCGGATCGATCTGGTTGGCCGCGATGCAATCGTGCTGCGCGATGGATTGCAGGTAACCGAGTTCCGCGAAGGCTTGCTTCCCTGGGCGCTCCAGCATCCGGTTGCTTTGGTGTTTGACGAATATGACGCGGGCCGCCCGGACGTGATGTTCGTGATCCAGCGCGTGCTGGAAGCGGAAGGCAAGTTGACCTTGCTTGACCAGAACCGCGTGATCCGGCCCGATCCAAATTTCCGCCTGTTTGCTACGGCAAATACGGTCGGTTTGGGTGACACCAGCGGGCTTTATCACGGCACGCAGGCAATCAACCAGGGCCAGATGGACCGCTGGAATATCGTAACCGCGCTCAACTATCTGCCTGCCGAGACCGAGCAAGCGATTGTTTCGGCGAAGAATCCAGATACTGATCCGAAGCGCGTCGCCGATATGATCAAGGTTGCCGATCTGACTCGTCAGGGTTTCATGAACGGCGATATCTCGACCGTCATGAGCCCGCGCACGGTGATCACTTGGGCGCAGAACACGGCGATTTTTAATGACATCGGATTTGCTTTTCGCCTCAGCTTCCTCAACAAATGTGACGAGGCAGAGCGGATGATGGTCGCGGAATATTATCAGCGCGTGTTCGGCACCGAATTGCCTGAGAGTGTCGTCGGTAAAAGCTGACCTTGCCGGTCGCTTCAGCTTGGCGAAAGAATCCGCTCGCTAATGCTGTATTGTTTAGATAATACAGTAACGCATGGTTGGACGAATTTTCAGCTTCTGGAAACGTAGCGATAAAGGCCAGACTGACCCCGGCAGGGGGCAGCAGGATTACTATGCGCTGCAGGAACCCTACGGCAACGCATGGCACGATCCGGATGACGATGATGATTTCGACAATGGGCTGGCCTATCGCTCAGGTGCGCGACATCCCGACTATCAGGCTTGGGATGACCGGCTTGACCAGATCGATACAACAATTCAGCGCGAGCCAAGGCTGCCCAGCAAATGGTGGCAGCCTCGCCATTGGCGCGACCGGCGCAAACGCTGGTGGGCTGCACGGATTGTTGCGGGGACATTTCTACTCTTCTTTCTGATGATCGGTTGGCTGGCGGTAACAGCGCCGCTGTCCAAATCGCTTGAACCAATTGCCCCGCCGCAGCTTACCCTGCTCGCAGCAGATGGCACGCCGATCGCGCGCAACGGGGCGATGATCGACCAACCGGTCGAGCTTGAGAAATTACCCGATCATGTGGTCGAATCCTTTCTCGCAATCGAGGACCGGCGATTTTACACGCATTGGGGGATTGATCCACGTGGGCTCGGGCGCGCAGCGTGGGCGCGGGTCACCGGCGGCCCGATGCAGGGCGGCAGCACGATTACCCAGCAACTTGCCAAATTTACTTTCCTGACCTCGGATCAAACTTTTACCCGCAAGGGGCAGGAGATGCTGATTGCCTTCTGGCTTGAGGCTTGGCTTTCGAAAGACGAGATCCTCGAACGCTATCTGTCCAATGCCTATTTTGGAGATAATGTTTACGGCCTACGCGCGGCCTCTTTGCATTATTTTTATCGCCAGCCTGAGAAGTTGAAGCCGGAACAGGCGGCGATGCTGGCAGGTCTGGTCCAGGCACCGTCGCGCTTTGCCCCGACCAAGCATTACGAGCGCGCTGCCAAACGGATGCAGTTGGTTTTGAAGGCAATGGTCGCTGCGGGCTATTTGACCGAAGCCGAAGCTGCCAATATGCCGAGGCCAAGGATCGACTCGCGGATCAAGAGCGATTTGCCTACCGGCACTTATTTTGCTGACTGGGCTTTGCCAGAAATCCGCAAGCAAGTTGGCACTGGTTATGCCAGCCAAAATTTCACCACCACGCTGGATTCCCGCCTGCAAGCGATTGCGCGCAATGTCGTCGCCCGCGCGCCCTTGGGTAAAGCGCAAGTCGCGCTGGTCGCGATGCGGCCCAATGGCGAGGTTGTCGCAATGATTGGGGGTAGGGACTACGCCAAATCGCCGTTCAACCGCGCAACGCAGGCACAGCGGCAGCCGGGATCCACTTTCAAACTGTTCGTCTATCTCGCGGCGCTAGAGGCCGGGATGGAACCCGAGGATCTGATCGACAATCGCGAGTTCACTACCGGCAGCTATCAGCCCAAGAATTCGGGCGGACGCTATTCCGAAACGATTACGCTTGAAGATGCCTTTGCCCGGTCGAGCAATGTCGCGGCAGTGCGGCTGTTCAACCAGTTGGGAGACAGGGCAGTAATCGAAATGGCGCGGTCGTTTGGTATAAGTTCGCCATTGGCCGAGGGTGATCCGAGCCTTGCCTTGGGAACTTCGACAGTCAATCTGTTGGAGCTGACTGCGGCCTATGCCGGGGTTGCCGGAAATGAATTTCCGATCGAGCCCCGCGCCTATCAGGCGGAAGAGGCGGGCTGGTTCGATTGGCTGTGGAGCGCGAAAGACAGTCTCTACAGCTCCGAGCATGAGGATATGGAGCGAATGCTACGCCGCGCCATCAATGCAGGCACCGGACGCGCAGCCATGCTCAGTGGTCCCAACTTCGGCAAGACTGGAACCAGTCAGGATAATCGTGATGCGCTGTTTGTCGGCTATGCCGGTGATCTGGTGGTTGGTGTGTGGATCGGCAATGATGATAACACCCCGCTCAATGGGGTTAGCGGCGGCACTTTGCCCGCGCGCATCTGGCGCGACTTTATGCAGCAGGCACAGGGCAAGGCCGAGAAGCCGAGAGCCAAACCGAGCAGCAATCCCGCCGGCCCAGTTCAGCCGATGGATGTGCCCGACCTGGGTGACATTCCGATCGGTGAAGATGGCACCAGATTGCGGATCGACAATGGTGAAGGCGTGACACTGTCAACCGAAGTTCAAGGCGTCCCACTGGATGTCCGCATCGACCAGAATGGGCTTGCGGTGGAACCCGGCCAAAGGACATCCAAACCAGTCGAGCCGCCGGGTTAAATCCGAAATCCCGAATTATGAAGGGTCTGGCTCAGCCATCAGTATATTCATGATCGCGGTGGCAATCGGCCGGTCTCGATTGTCCTGCCACGCCTCGATAGAGATATTGGCATTGCGCCGCCCCAATTTGTTGATCCGCGCCTTGGCATAGGTTGTTCGCGGCTTACCCGGATTGAGGAATTGCACCGTTATGTTGATTGGTTTGAGCCGGTGATCGCGCTCCAGACGTTCAAGTTCGGTTCGCAGCAGGGCATATCCTGCAGTCTCTAGCAGGCCTGAAATGGCGCCGCCGTGCAAATGGCCAGGCCGTCCTTCGACGTCGCCGCTGAATTCGAACGCAATAACCGGCGTGCCGTCTTCCATGCTGGCAAAGCTGATCCCAAGGGATTTAGCGTAAGCGGTCAATTCGTCATGCTGCAGGTCAGACATTGCGCGGATCCCGCTTGATTGACATGAACGTCCCCGCCATCGTGGCCACCGTATCGGCGGGATCGCCATCATAGGCAAAACCGCGAACGAAGGCGGCAGATTTGGTCAGCCGATAACATTCAACATGAGCAATAACCGCCGCATTCTTGCGCGCGGGTCTCTGATAATCCACCCGCAAATCCAAAGTCGCGATTGCGACAAATTCTTTCGAGGCGGTCCAGATCGCCAGGCCGGATGCCATATCGAGCAGGCTGACGATTGGCCCTGATGCAAGGATCCCGCGCTCTACCTCCCCGACCAGATCGTCGCGCCATGGCAATTCCAGTTCGACCCAATCATCACCATGCGAGCGATAGATCAGCCCAAGCTTTGCCGAATGGCCGTGATTCAGAAGGATTTTTACGGCTTGGGAGGGGTCAAAATTGGTGCCGGTTGCGCTCATCACATGTCCTTGGAAGGTCTACCGATCCATTTCAATCTTTTAATTTTACGCCCTGTGAATGGTCCGTCAGCTTTGGTTTGGCGGACAAAATTGCCGCGCAAAGCAGGGAGCAAATAGATGGAACTACCTTCAATCAGTCTGGCGGAATTGCCCGATTTGAATTCAGCAACCGGCGTGTTTGGCAGCCTTACCGATTTGGCTATGGCGCATTTCGATGACCGGATCATAATTATCATGGTCTACATTTATGAAACCATTCCCCCTGAAAGCGCCAATTTGGGCTAGGTGCCAAAATGGATATTGACCCTTCTATATTGGCGCTGCGCCGTAATCCTGCGTCGCAGCGCCGTGCGCAATCAGACCTTGAACAGGCAAAGGCCGATTGGCTGACTGAAAACACCGATGTTTTGCTTGATGATCTTGCGAAATACGGTGCTGGTCAGGCCCTGCAGGACTGTTCAAGTCTCAGAGAAACTCTGGAAAGCTATGAGCACGCAAAGCAGTTGATCTGCTCGTGGTTCTCCGGTCTCTCGCAAGCTCTGGAGCAAAACCCGCTTGGGCAGATTCCGTTCAGACACCAATATCGCAAAGGGGTCGGCGTGTTCCAGCTTGCTGTGAACGGCAATGCGACGTTGTCGTTGATGCTCTATGAAGAGCAGAACCACGGCCCGGCACAATCGATCTGTTTCGCAGGCGGAGACTGCACCGAAATTGTCATAGCGGGGCTGGGGGCGGGGCGCTTGATCGAGATAGCCTCCGAATCCGACTCTGCGGCATTGCTAAGGTCGCGCGATCTGCATTTTTCTGCCGGAACGACGATGGCCTATTCAGGACCTAGCAGTGCGAAAATTGTGGACCAAGTATGCGGCATGATGGCCGTGCTGCGCCTCAGCCGCCCGCCCGCCATACCGGTGGAGAGCCGCGAGTATCGCATATCCGATGGTGCTCTACTTCACCGCGCATCGGGCGACAGGAACGAGAGCCGCCAGCAAATGATTATCGCGCTGCTAGGGGCCATGCGGCGCAACGACGCCGTCCCTGCAATCGAGGCAAAATGTACCGGTGGATCAGCCAGTTTGCGGTGGCAAGCGGTGCGGCAATTGCTGGCGATGGATACGGCGCGCGGCTTTGCCGTGCTTGGTAATCTGGCGAATGCGCCTGAGGGTGAATTGGCCAGTGCCGCGACTGCTTTGCGAGCGCAATTGACAGCCAAATACCCGCAATTGTTCTGCCTGGAGACCGCCTGATGCCGCCTATACTCGACTGTAAAGATGATGCAGCGATTGGACTGGATGACTGCGTTGAAAACCTCGACCGAATTGGGTTTGACGCACAGGATGAAACGAGCATTGACTATGCTGCGCAGTGCCTTCGGCAGCTTGGTAACAATCCCGAATTTCTTGCGGATATCTTGCTGGCAGAACTGAAGGGGCACTATGGTACTGACCACGATAGCGCTTACGGCCCGCAGTCGATTGTGCTTTCCGATCTGCGCCGAGGCTTCTTTATCCGCGCCAACATCTGGCCTTCACCGCAGGATTCGATATTTCGTGCCAGCGGCGCGCATAGTTTTGCCTATGGTGCAGCGCATGACCACAATTTCGACTTTCTGACGCTGGGCTATTTCGGGCCGGGCTATGCGAGCGACTATTGGGAATATGATTATTCGGCAGTTGCGGGATATGCCGGTGAAGCTGTCGATTTAAAATCGACCGGCCGGCATATTCTGTCGCCGGGTACAATCCGCCACTACCGCGCACATCGCGACGTGCACAGCCAGCTACCGCCGGAAAGCCTGTCGGTCTCACTCAACATAATGGCGGTCGATCCGGCGCAGGCATGGCACGATCAATATGGGTTCGATGTCGAGCAAGGCCGCATTTCGGGTGTGCTCAATCCGACATCGACCGAATTGTTTGTGCGGCTCGCTGCTGGGCTTGGCGGAGAGGATTGCACAGATCTGGTTGAACACTTCGGCACATCGCACCCGAGCGACCGGATCCGCCTCGCCAGCTTTCAGGCGCGCAGTCTGTTGCTGCCGGATGCTTCCGAGCGTGACAGACTTTGGGCCGATGCCGAAAGTTCGGGAAGCAGGTTGGTCGCGGCGGAGGCTGCTGCCATGCGCGCCGCGCTTGCTTAGGCCGCCAAGTTAGAGAATTCCGCCAGCCAGAGCGTCAATCGCGCCTTGCAAAAACACCGCCGCTGCATGGCTGTCGATGCGTTCAGCGCGTTTGCGGCGGCTCATATCCTGACCGATCATATCGCGTTCTGCGCTGGTGGTGGACCAACGCTCGTCCCATAAAAGCACCGGCAATTCAAAGGATTCGAATAGGTTGCGAGCATAGGCGCGGCTGGCCTGAGCCCGCGGTCCCTCGCTGCCATCCATATTGCGCGGCAAGCCGATAACAATTGCGCGAATTGATCGTTCTCTTACGATCTCGGCCAAGCGTTCACGGTCGCGGCCAAATTTTCCGCGCTCGAGTGTCTTTCCCGCAGTGGCGAATTGCCAACCGGCGTCACAAGTGGCGGTCCCAATGGTCTTGGTTCCGAGATCTAGCGCGAGCAGCGCACCGCCTGAGGGCAGTAACTCGCGGAGTGCGGGTGCCTTGTCGGTAATCAGCGCGCCGCGCTCCCTGATTGAAAGGCATCAACCCGCGATCTCACATCGTTCTGGATGTTCTTCCAGAATAGCGGGATATCATACACATGGTAATTATTGCCCGGCAGCACGGCGTTGCCCATTTGCGGCGGCTCACCAATCAGCAGCAGACCGCGCTCGTCGCAACGGGCGGGAATATAATTCGGGACGATTTCACCGTTGGAGATATTGTCTTGCGGCACCAGCGTTCCCGCATCCATATCTGCACCTGCTATCCCGCCAACGGTTCCGGTGAGCGGGTTGGTGCAGAGAATTTTGCTTGATCCGCGCATTGTTCCGTCAAATCCAGGCGAATTGGCATAGGCCTCCAATATATCGCCCGGCTCGGCGGGCTCGGCAAAGCTCGACCAGCTGAGGATGCACCCGGCCTGATTGGATGTTGCGCAGGCAGGAAAGCCAAGCGTGGGGAGGTCGTGCTCGATTGAGATCGGCCAGCCTGCAGCATAAATCGCGGCAACCCTGCTTGCGGTTGGGGTACCCTTAATTTCCTCGCGCAGCAGGCGCAGTAGATGGAGCGAGCCCTGACTGTGGCCGACGAGAACAATCGGTGTTTTTTCATCCACCGAGGCGCGGAAAAATCTATAGGCCTGTTTGACATCGGCATAGGCGGCATCGAGCGCCTGCGTTGCTTCCTTTTCATCGGTCAAAAATGCGCCGAAGGTTGCCTGACGGTATCGCGGCGCCCAGATTTCGCTCGCGCGGTTAAACGGGCTGGCCATTCCTCGCACATAAATCCGCGCAATCCTTTGCGATTCGGTGTCATCCAGCGGGGCATTCCATGTCTTGCGATCAAGAAAGCTGGTCGGATGGA
>JBATLU010000230.1:0-1807 GCA_049289475.1 Pontixanthobacter sp.
ATTCTGGCAGGGGCGTTGGTCCTGGAGATGATGGAGCGCGATGAGACGACCCGACACCGTTTCCTGGAGCGGTTGGATCAGTATCTGAAACGCGAGGATGACCGGGCGCTGTTCGATCTGCCACCCCTGCCGGTTGAAGCGCCGCTGGCTTCCCTTAAGACGGAGGAGCAGCGTTCCTCGGTCGAGGGTTAATCATCTTCCAAAACAGCCAGTAGGCATTCAAGCACTTGGCTGACGATATCGGGGGATGCTCGCTCGATACGGCGCGCTTTGCGGGTTTCCCAGTCGAGCGATTTGATCTGATGAGCATGAACACTACCATCGGTCCTCAAGCCGGAACCCATCAGCGGCACGAGGAAGCCTGATTCTCGGGCGATGGCAGCTACACCGCCGGAAATCGGGCACACCAGGGCCAGCTTGAAGCGTTGGTTGAAGGATTTAGGCGAGACCACGAGGCAAAAATGCGGGCCTTTCATTTCCCGGCCGGTGGCCGGGTCGAACTGAAGATGAAGAATGTCGCCGCGTTCGGGCGTCATTGTTCCGCCCCTACCACGGGCAGCTCGTCCCAGCCTTCGACACGATGTAAGCCTTCCGGGGTAGCCGCTAGCAACTCGGCCAAGCTTCGACGGGGCCAGGCGGGCTTGAAGCGGAGTTCGGTACCAGAAATTTCCACCGATAATCGCGCGCCCGCTCCCAGGTGGTTCTGCTCCACATACGATTGTGGGATGGTGACAATCAGCGATCCGCCAGAACGGCGTAGCGATGCAGTGAGCATGGCTGACTCCTATTAGTTTTACTGGGGTAAAACTTAACAGATGGACTCGTCGGGGTCAACCCAACCTTCCAACTAACTTAAAATCAGCTATCTGGTGTAGTGCAATGCACCCGGATCTATATGCATTAATTTCCAAGAACACCACATGACGATGCTTACCGAATCGTGAGCAGACCGCCAATAGATCACGATCACAGCGATCCGATTCATACCGACGGCCGGCGATCAATAACCGACTGCTTCAGTCAAGATTGGCCCGGTCCATCGGGTCGGATGGGCGCAGGTCATAAGACCTGATCGGCGTAAAAATTATTATAGGTGATTGATAAATATTTGTTTTAAAAATTGGCATACTTGCTGCTTTCTCCAACATCCATCGGGTGCCTCACGCAACCCCCACTTTTCGAATGAATGACTGGAGAAAGGATCATGACCAAGCTGAACAAGACACTCCTCGCCCTGGGTCTCGCCAGTGTTGTCGCAGGAACCGCCCCGGCGATGGCCGCAACAACCCTGTCACTCACCGTATCCGACTTCGTCCTGGTCACCGACCCCAACACGCCCAGCGACCAGTCCATTGCCTTGGGGGAATGGGAAGGGCATCGCCCCTGGAAAGCCTTGACCTTCACCGTGCCCGAAGACTTTGGGCCCAACAACTTGCGCCAACCTTATGAAGTGGTGCTGCAACTCAATCTGAGTAGCACCAACAAGTCGCCATACAACGCGCTCTATCTCAACCCCGAAGGCTTTTCTTCGCGCACGTTTCGCGGTTGCGATGATGTGCAAAATGACCGCTATGAGCCAGAGCGGATCGGGTTCCTTCCCTATGTCAATCATGAAGATTGGCGCGTCTATCATAAGACCATGACGTCCTCGAACCTGCGTCCTGGGGAAAACGTGCTACTGATTTGTGCGCGTAACGAGCAAGGGGGCGGCGGGAACGATCTGGATAACTTTTATCTCAAGGATATCGTCCTGCACTATCGCAAGCGGATCGCTTTCGGGCAGTAAACAGACATGCCTATCTAGCCC
>JBATLU010000231.1:0-4112 GCA_049289475.1 Pontixanthobacter sp.
GGCCCGTTCGAACAGTCACGCTTGCTCGTGCGCTGCGCCAACCATGCGGTCCTGCCTGCCGAAGGAATGCTCGGGCCTTGGCCCGCCTCGATCGAGCAATAGGATGCCCGCTCTTGGCGAATTCGCGCAACTCTGGCATCGCGCCTAGACCATGCCGTATGAGCCAACCCCAGACCTAGCCAGACTCTCGCTCGCCGAAGTGGTGGAGCAGCTTGCCGCGCGGAAATTGCCGCCGGTAGAAAGCTGGAAACCACAGGTCGAAACCGACAGTCTGATGCGGATTGCCGCCGATGGCCAATGGTATCACGATGGCGGACCAATCCGGCGCCAAGCAATGGTGCGCGCCTTTTCAAGCCTGCTGTCCCGCGATGAAGATGGGCGATACTGGCTGGTGACACCGTATGAAAAGGCATCAATCGTGGTTGAAGATGCGCCATTTTTGGCAATTGATGTTGCACAGCGTGATGGCGCGCTCGCATTTCTGCTGAACACAGACGAGTTGGTTCTGGCCGGACCAGAACATTGTATAGTCGCACGCGGCGACGCCGAGGTTCCGGCAATCTATTTGCAGGTCCGCCGCGGGCTGGAGGCGCGGATCAATCGCAGCACTTACCAGCAGCTGGCCGATATCGCCCTGTCCCTCAGCGATGATTGGTGGGTTGTCAGCCAAGGCGCGAAATACTCGCTGGTGCCGCAATGAGCGGATTGTTCGAGCGGCTCTCGGCTCTTTTCGAGCAAGGGCACCGCGCAAAGATTGATGATCTGCTCGATGACCACCGGTTCGATCTGGCACAGCGCACAGCCGATGCGGCGGTGCTGATCGCGGTGACTGACCGGCCAAAGGATGCCGGTGGGCCGGGCATAATCCTGACCCAGCGCCCAACTGGCATGCGCGATCACCCCGGCCAAGTCGCATTTCCGGGCGGCAAGCAAGATGACGGGGAAGACGCGATAGCCGCAGCGCTGCGCGAAGCGGAAGAGGAGTTGGACCTTGATCGCCGGCATGTTCGGCTAATTGGGATCAGCGACCGCTACCGGACCGGAACCGGATTCAACATCACGCCCGTGCTAGGCGTCGTGCCTGCCGATTTGAACCTTACGCCGCATCCGCGCGAGGTAGAGGCATGGTTCGAAGTTCCCATGGCCCATGTTTTCAGCCATTCAAACTGGACCGAACACGAAGTTTTCTGGAACGGTTCGATGCGCAAATATCTTGAAATGCATTATCAGGGTTTCCGGATATGGGGGGTCACGGCTGCGATAATCTCTAATCTGTCGCGCCGGATTGATGTACGGGAATTGCTCGATGGCTGATCTGCTACCTGCTGCCTCTTGGACCCAAAGGACCGATCTGGCCGAACTCGTCGCTGCGCTGGGCGCGGAAAATATGCGCTGGGTGGGCGGCGCCGTACGCGATACTTTGCTGGATATAGAGGTTGCGGATGTCGATGCTGCGACAAAGTTAGCGCCCGGCCAGGTCATGGCCCGGCTGAAAGCTGCAGGCGTTTCAACAGTCCCGACGGGCCTCGACCACGGCACTGTCACCGCCATATTGCCGCGCGGCAATGTGGAAATCACCACCTTGCGCAAAGATGTCTCGACTGACGGACGCCGCGCGACAATTGCCTTCACCAGCGAATGGCGCGACGACGCCGCCAGAAGAGATTTTACAATCAATGCGCTTTACGCGCATCCCGAAACCAGGGAAATCTCGGACTATTTCGGCGGTCTGGAGGACCTTTCACACCGCCACGTTCGCTTTATCGGCGATGCTGGTGAACGTATCCGTGAGGACCACCTACGTATCCTCCGCTATTTCCGGTTTCAGGCACGCTTCGGCGCCGATCTGGACGAAGCCGCCACTGCCGCCTGCCGCGATCTTGCCAGCACGCTGAAGGGGCTCAGCCGTGAGCGAGTGGCAAAAGAAGTTTTGCTGCTGCTGGCCCTACCCGCGCCGCATGAAACTCTCTCCCTCATGGCTGGCCTAGGTGTATGGAAGGTGATCCTGCCCGAAACACAGGCAGCCGATATCGCAAGGCTGGAACGGCTGGTTGATGCCGAACAGGCTACAGCCACAGCCCCCGATTCGATCCGCAGACTGTCTGCACTTTTGCCCGCGCTACCGCAGATCGTTGGTGATGTCGGAACACGGCTGCGCCTTTCGCGTAATCAGCGCGCAAGGCTGGTGTGTAATGCGGAACGAAACGAAAGCGACGCCAACGCGCCGCGTGCGCTGGCCTATCGCGAAGGGATGGAATGCGCGCTCGACCGTCTGCTGATTGGTGGTGCGGACATCACCCCCCTGCGCGATTGGGAACCGCCTCAATTGCCGCTGAAGGGAGGCGAAATCGTCGCGCGCGGTGTGGGCGCCGGACCCGAGGTCGCCCGAATTCTGCAAGCCGTAGAAACCCGCTGGGTAGCGGAAAACTTCCCCAACCGGCAGCGTGTGGAACAAATTCTCGGCGAAATTCTTGGCGAGGAATTGGCGTAATGAAATTCGCCTGATGCGTAATTTCATTGCTTATTTATTCTTTCATCCCTACATGGCTCCCAACGTCCGGCGCAGGAATAATCCTGCGTAGCCAATTGCGAGCGTGAACTTCCCCCGTAAAACAAGGGGCTAGTCCCGCAACCGGTGCACGGAATTTGCGTTATTCGCATGCTTCCCGTTTCACGCTTGGGTCGCCGTAAGGACCCATTTCGCGCCCGGATTCCGGATATTTTTCCGAGTCCGCATGGCGCATATTTGAAAGTATTTTATGTCTTTTTTTGAACAACTCGGCCTTGCCGAACCCATTCTTCGTGCGCTCAATACCAAGGGCTATACCGAACCCACACCCATCCAGCGCGAGGCAATTCCCGCTCTGCTCGATGGCCGCGATCTTCTCGGCGTTGCCCAGACCGGCACCGGTAAAACCGCAGCCTTCTCGCTGCCATCGCTCCACCGTCTTGCCGCCAATCCCAAAGCGCGCAACCCTGCCAGCTGCCGGATGCTGGTACTGTCGCCAACCCGCGAACTTGCGGCGCAAATTGCCGACAATATGCGCGAATATTCGCGCTATCTCGATCTGTCGGTCCAGGTGATCTTTGGCGGCCTGCCCGCACGCCAGCAGGCGCGCAAGCTGGTGCCCGGTTGCGATATTCTTGTCGCCACCCCGGGCCGTCTACTTGATTTGATCGAACAGCGTGCGCTGACCTTGCAGCATGTCGAAATCTTCGTCCTCGACGAAGCCGACCAGATGATGGATTTGGGCTTTATCAAACCGCTGACCCGTATTGCCAACATGCTTCCGAAAGAGCGTCAGAGCCTGTTCTTCAGCGCGACCATGCCCGATGCCATTGCCAATCTGGGTAAACGTTTCATCACCAATCCTGTCCGTGTGGAAGTTGCCCCGCAATCGACCACTGCCGAACGGGTTGAGCAATATGCGACCTTCATCGATCAGAAGGAAAAGCAGGCTTTGCTGACGATTTCCTTGCGCAAAGGCATCGCCAATGGCGAGATCGAAAGCGCACTGGTGTTCACCCGCACGAAGCACGGCGCAGACCGCGTTGTACGCAATCTGGTGTCCGCCGGAATCAACGCTGCCGCAATCCACGGTAACAAATCTCAGGCACAGCGCACCCGCGCGCTAGACGGTTTCCGGCGCGGCAGCGTGCCGGTGCTCGTCGCAACCGACATTGCCGCGCGCGGCATCGATGTTCCGGGCGTGAGCGTGGTGTTCAACTTTGAAATTCCCAATGTCGCTGAACAATATGTCCACCGCATCGGCCGCACCGCGCGGGCCGGACGCAGCGGTATCGCGATCAGCTATGTTGCGGGTGACGAGAAACCCTATATTCGCGACATCGAACGGCTGACCGGGGTCAAACTGGTCGCTGCCCGTTTGCCCGAAAACTTCATCGAAGAAGCGAAAGGCCTGCCCGCTCCCGCCAGCAAAGGTGCAGGCGCGGAACGTAGCGAAGACGATCGCAATGCCCGCTTCCGCAAGGGTGGCGGCGGCAGAAATGCTGGCGGAAATTCGAGCGGACGTTCGAGCGGACAGCCCGCTGGCCGTGACCGGAAGTGGCGCGATGCCGAAGGCCGCTCTCCCGACCAAGGTGCCTATCGT
>JBATLU010000232.1:0-1949 GCA_049289475.1 Pontixanthobacter sp.
GAACAATGTGTCGCCGTCTGCGTCCAGTTCGGACAGCAGCCAAGTGGCTGCGCCTACGGACGAGAACAATTTAACCACCGGAACATGGTCGCCGCGATCTTGACCGTTGGCGAGTAGCTGGCTGCGGAGAATTTTGGTGAGCAAAAGCATATCAAAACATCTCGATCTGGTTGCGGCTGTTGGTGTCGAACAGGCCATGATCGGCTGGGCGCTGCGCTTTCTTGGGTTCCATCGGCGCGTTGGCGCGCATCGCCAGCCTTTGGGCTGGCGTGATCGGCGCAACGCCGCACACCAAGGTCTGAACGCCGATGGGCGTCTGCTCCGCTTCCAGCGGGGCGGGACTGGTTGCTGATGCTGCGCGGCTCATGCCGCGCACTCCGACCGGAGCGGCACTTGGTCGGTAAACGCCAAGAGATAATCAGCAGCTTTGCTGGCGGCACTCGCCGCCTTGAAAATGGCGCGATTGTCCTGCCGCAACACTGACAGCCAGGAGCCGAGATAATCGGCATGGCGGACGGTCGGGACAATGCCGAGCGCCGCGCACAGAAAAGCCGAGGCCAGTTCGGCGCATAATTCTTCCCGCGCATATTTGGCGCAGCCAAAGCCGCCCGATTGGTCGCGGTCGAGGCGGGACTTATGGCCTGTCCAGTGACCAAGTTCGTGCAAGGCTGTCCGGTAAAAATCTATCTGGTGGGTGAAGGCGGGTTGCGGGGGAACCTGCACATAATCCTCGGCGGGGCTGTAGAACGCCCTCGCCCCGCCGTTGCGAAAGTCTGCGCCTGTCGCGGCAATCAAACCCTCGGCTTGCTCGTGCAACTGCCGTTCGGGCAGCGGTGCGGGGGTAGCGACTAGCCGCTGCGGCAAACCGTCACACTGCGCGGCATTGAACACGGTAAAGCGTTTGAGGAAGGGAATAGAGCGAGGCGCATCGTCCTCGCGCTTTTCGTTTATCTTTTCGCCGCCTTCTTCGTCGGGCGTGAAGCGGTCAGCATAGAAGATCGTCCGGCCTTTCTCGCCTTTGCGGACGCATCCACCAGCGGCCAAGGCTTGCCGGAAGGTAAGCCAATCCTGCGAGGGGTAGGCTCCGTCGATAACGGCTCCCCAAAGAATAAGAATATTGATGCCAGAATAATGCCGCCCCGAAATCGCGTTGCGCGGCAAGCCGGTCACGGCGTTGCCAGCATTCCAAGGTTTCACCCAAGGAAACACGCCTTCCTCAAGCTGCGCGATAATCTGCGCGGTCACTTCATCATAAAGCGACACTTTAGGCGCGGCCCTGCCGCTCCGGCGTGACTTACGCGCCGTGCGCGAAGCGCGCTTAGCCTTCTTTGTCCTGCCCTTGCCGCTATCACTGACCGTAGTATTTTCATGCAACATAACCGCCTCCATCGCCCCAAAACTGCCGCACCCAGCCCCGGAGAGGCGGGGTGGGCGGCAAGAGCAACCAGAAAGGCCCGCATCAAGCGGTCAGGCGCATCTGTAAGACTGTAACGAAGTGAAAGACCCGGCTTGCCGGGTTGCGCCTGAGCGCGGCGGGCCTAGCCGGGAGCGCCGCCCACACCGTCTCTCTGGAGCCGGAAAATAACGCCGGCGCGTCCGCGCCGTCCGTATCAATCGCTTACCATCGCGATAATCCGCCGCGCAGCGGCCCCAATAAAGACGGCACCCTTGCACGGCGCGACGCCGCCCGGTGGTGTGCGCGCGCAAAGTGCGCCAGCGCCAACCGGGCAAGGAGAGAGGCAAGAGTGCCTGCGGGTCAGAACAAAAAAGTCGCACCCTCAAGGAGCGCAGCGGGAAAGAGTGCGTCCTTAAAAATCCCGCTCATCACCAGCGGTCCGCCAGGACTGCCCTTCCTCTTGCGCCATGCGATCGTCACCGGCAGGCCGAGACGCCAAAGGCGGCTCGGTGGAGTGAGCCCGCGAAGGCGGGATCGTGGAATAGAGCGCGGT
>JBATLU010000233.1:0-2909 GCA_049289475.1 Pontixanthobacter sp.
GCTCGGCGGGGACGAATTTGCTTGCGTGATACCGTTCGACAGCCAAACGCCGGACAAGATCGATAATCTGGTGTCCAGAATGATTAGCAAAGTCGCCAAGCCGGAGACTATCGACGGCTATCCGGTCGAAAACACCATGTCTGTTGGCATTGCTACCAATCTTGCAAAGCATGAACCAGAGAGCGAGCCGATTGACGCAAAGACGCTGATGCACCGCGCAGATATCGCGATGTATCATTCGAAGAAGCAGGGCCGGAACCGCTATTTCTGGTTCGAATCGACGATGGAAAGCGAACTTCGCTTCCGCAATGAACTGGAAGTCGGGATCAGGCGCGGGATCCAGAACAATGAGTTCGTTCCCTATTACGAGCAACAAATCGATCTGGCATCGAATACGCTCGTCGGCTTTGAAATGCTCGCCCGCTGGAACTCACCCGAATTTGGACTCGTCAACCCGGCGGTATTCATCCCGGTTGCCGAGAAAATTGGCGTCATTGGGCAATTGTCCGAACAATTGATCGAACAGGCGCTGGTTGATGCCAGCGAGTGGAATCCGAAGCTGACGATATCGGTCAATATTTCACCAATACAGCTGCGCGATCCATGGTTCTCGCAGAAACTGCTCAAGCTTTTGGTGAAACATAATTTCCCGCCCAAGCGGCTCGATATTGAAATTACCGAAAGCTGCCTGCACGAGAATTTGAGCGTCGTGAAAACGATGATCACCAGCCTCAAAAACCAGGGTATCCAGATCAGCCTGGATGATTTTGGCACCGGCTATTCCAGCCTTACTCAATTGCGCGCGCTGCCGTTTGACAGGCTAAAGATTGATCGCAGCTTTGTCGGTGAATTGAACGATGAAGAAGCGAGCGAAAAAATTGTCAATGCGATCATATCGTTGGGCAACGGGCTGGATCTACCGATAACGGCCGAGGGTATTGAAGACACCAAAATCCTCGCGGCGCTGATGGGGCGCGGCGATTTGAAGGGACAGGGCTATCTTTATGGCAGACCAGAGCCCGCCGAATTGGTCCGCAAGCGGTTGGCCGACCTGAATTTGCTATGTGTAAACCCTGCAATTGAGCAGGCAAAAACTGAAATAGCTGAGCCACTTTCCAATCTCCGCCAAGGTCACGCCTAAACTTCGAGTGACTGCAACACTGGACGCAGGGCCGCACGATGAATAGATGCGCAGTGTAATGCGCATTCCCTTCGTAAAAATGCACGGCCTCGGCAATGATTTCATCATGCTTGATGCGCGTGAAACTTACCTGCCAGCGCTTGGCGGTGCATCCGTTGCAGCGCTCGCGGACCGTCATACAGGCATCGGCTGCGATCAGCTTATCCTGCTAGAAACCTCGCAAGCAGCCGATTTTAGAATGCGTATTTACAACGCCGATGGCGGAGAGGTTGAAGCGTGCGGCAATGCATCGCGCGCGGTTGCCTTGCTCCACGGCGCACCTGCCAATGTCGAAACAAGCGGCGGTACCATCCAGATTGCCCCAACAGACGGCGGTGCGCGCGTTGATATGGGGCAACCAAAGTTTGATTGGCAGGCAATCCCGCTGGAATATGCGATGGATACAGCGAATATGCCCGTATCTTGGGATGACCTGACCAATCCTGCGGCGGT
The DNA here is from genome assembly GCA_049289475.1 of Pontixanthobacter sp. Taxonomy (GTDB): domain Bacteria; phylum Pseudomonadota; class Alphaproteobacteria; order Sphingomonadales; family Sphingomonadaceae; genus Pontixanthobacter. The sequence continues at coordinate 1,634 of JBATLU010000233.1, forward strand.
AAATGTCGGCAATCCCCATGTTATTTTCTTCGTCGGCGATGCCGAACACATAGAGCTCAGCCGGATCGGCCCGCTGATCGAGCATGACCCGCTGTTTCCCGAACGCGTGAATGTGAACGTCGCAGAGATTTGCGACGGAGGGATCAATCTTCGCGTATGGGAGCGCGGTGTCGGGCTGACCAAGGCCTGCGGAACGGGTGCCTGCGCCGCAGCAGTCGCTGCGATTTCCCGCGGTCTTGTCAATTCTCCGGTGAAGGTCAGTTTGCCCGGCGGCGATCTCCGCATCACTTGGGCGGCAGGTGCTTCTATTATCATGGAAGGACCGGCTACCGAATCCTTCCGCGGCACATTTGAATGGGATGACTACGCATGAATACCCGCAGCGGCGCGGAAGTCATCTCTCTAGGGTGCCGCCTGAACATATCCGAAAGCGAGCAGATCAAGGCGATGCTCGCAAAAGAAGACAATATCATCGTCGTGAACAGCTGCGCAGTTACTTCGGAAGCTGTCCGGCAAACCCGTCAGGCAATCCGCAAAGCGCGCAAAGCGCATCCTGATGCACGCCTGCTGGTGACAGGATGTGCTGCAGATATCGAACGCGACCAGATTGGCACCATGCCAGAAGTTGATGGGTTGATCGCCAATACCGCCAAGCTGGACCCAAGAGCATGGAATATCTCTGCCGTATCAAACCCTGTGGTCGCTGGCCGGACCCGCGCCTTCATCACAGTGCAGAATGGCTGCGATCACGCCTGTACGTTCTGCGTCATTCCACAGGGCCGCGGCGCCAGCCGGTCGATGAGCATTATCGAGATATTGCGCGAAGTTGGAAGGCATCTTGATCACGGAGCACCAGAAATTGTCCTGACCGGCGTTGATGTGACATCGTGGGGGCATGATCTACCAGGCAAGCCCGCACTCGGGAGCATGGTCCAGGCGGTGCTCGATCATTTTCCCGATCTTCAAAGATTGCGGATGTCATCGCTCGACGGAATTGAAATCGATCCGCTGCTCGAAGAATTGTTTGCGGGTGAGACGCGATTGATGCCCCATTTGCATTTATCCCTGCAACACGGGCACGATATGATGCTCAAACGGATGAAGCGGCGGCATTTGCGCCGCGATGCCTTAGAATTGGTTGAGAGACTAAAGGTGAGGCGCCCAAACATTGCCATAGGTGCAGATCTGATCGCCGGATTCCCGACCGAAGACGGTGCGATGCATCAGGCTAATCGCTCGATCATTGCCGAGCTTGATATCGTCCACGGGCATATAT
>JBATLU010000234.1:0-8374 GCA_049289475.1 Pontixanthobacter sp.
CCATTGATCGAGCGCACAGCGGATTCGACCCGCTGGGTAATCTGATTTTCGATCTCGGTCGGTGCCGCGCCGGGCTGTGAAATAGAGACATTTACCGCGGGAAATTCGACATCCGGATTATTGACGACATCCATCAATTTGAAGCTCAACGCACCAGCCAGAAGCACGGCGAGAAAGAACACCAAGGGAATCACGGGATTCCGGATCGACCAAGCGGAAATATTGCGGAAGTTCATGGCGGTTAGCCTTTGACCTTGTCAGCACGCTTTGGGCTGATGGTTTCACCCGGTGTCAGGAAGCCTCCGGCGCGCAGAACGACGAGCTCTGTTCCATTGAGGCCCTCAATGATCGCAATGCCATCGTTGGTAATCATTCCGGTTTTCACGTCGCGGCGAACCGCCTTGTTGTCCTTCCCTACAATATAGACAAAATTGCCCTTATTGTCGGACAATACTGCAGATTCGGGCAACATTGGCGCCACAACTGTTCCGCTTTGAATGATAGCTTTAGCAAAGCCGCCAGGCCTCAGCTCTGGCGCATAGGGAAGTGCAATCCGCGCAATTCCTTGCCGGTTTTGAGCGTTAATAGTGGGCGAAATCTGCCACACTTGGCCTGAAAAACCTTTTTCCGTACCGACAGGTACAACCTTTGCGGTCACTCCTACCGCAATGCGAGCGAGGTCGATTTCGCTCAGTTGCGCCATCAATTCCATTTCGCCGCCTTTGGCAATCAGGAATAGAACCCCTGAACCGCCGCTAACAATTTGTCCGGGCTCAACATTGCGTTCGAGCACCAGACCTGCTGCGGGAGCGACAATGCTCAGACGGGCATTGCGCGCGCGCAATTCACCAACTTGCGCCCGCGCCACGTTGACACGCGCCACCGCTGCATCATGCGTCGCGGTCAGACGATCAACATCGGCCTTGCTGATGAAGCCGCGATCCACCAGTTGCAGCGCGCGATCGAGATTTGCCTTCGCCAACCGCGCATCAGCGTTGGCGACATCAATTTGCGCTGAAGCGCTGGAAACTTGCTGATTCTGGACAGATCGATCAATGTAGGCGAGCACTTGCCCAGCCTGCACCCATTGACCCACTTCGACAGGAACCGACACCACCCGGCCACCTTCTCCGGCCACACCCACCGGCATTTCGCGCCGTGCCGCGACCGTACCATTGGTAACGATTTGCCCCTCGATCGTGGATTTGCCCGGAGCAATGACCGAAATAGACGCGGCCTGCTTGTCTTTTCCGTCGTCAACCGCAGCATCACCGCCGCTGACCAAAAAATAGGCGAGACCGATCGCCGCCGCTAGCGCAAGGATAACCATTGCAGCAATTAACAAGCGCCTGCCGCCTCCTGAATTTCCGTTCGAACCGCCCAGCTGCTCACTTCTATAATCGCTATCGTCAGCGTTCATGCTTGCTTCGAAATTCATCATCTGTCCTGATCATCAATAACACCTGATAACTCAGGTGTATTATGCGCATAAATCACCAGATGCAACATCCAGTGAAAATTGTACTTAAATCCATAACCAAGGGCGACAAATACAGCAAACGAATGCTCGACGGGTGACGTCTTGGGCCGACGAACCGTCACAATTGGCATCGCCACAGAAAAAGGGGCGAGAAGCCATAGCTTCCCGCCCCTATCGCGATTTCAATATGCAACTCTAGCGAACGCGTCCGCGTTGAACCAGATTGACGATACCAAGCAAGACAATCGCGCCAACGACGGCGACGATCAGTCCGGTAATCGAGAATTCTTTTACGCTGCCGGCAATACCGAACTGGTTAGCGATAAGATTGCCGACAATCGAACCGACACACCCGACCACGATATTCCAGAATATGCCCATCGAGGCATCACGGTTCATCACGAGGCTAGCGAGCCATCCGGCCACACCGCCAACAATCAATGCAATAATCCAACCCATTATATTTCCTCCTGCTTTTCCATTCTTACTCTGCGCAGATAACGGCCCGCATCGCAAGATGGTTCCCCGATCAAGGAATCGGGAACGCTGAAACGTCTAAAGGAATTTGAATGTTTTGGCCAATCCACAACTTGAAGGCCCAAAACGGGCCCTCAGAACGGGCTAGTATTTCAATTGGCGCTCGTAGAGATCGCGGTAGTGCTGGATACGGGTGACCCGCAGCCCCTGCATACCCGACCGGTCCACCGCACGCTGCCAGGAAGCGAATTCCTCCAGCGTCAATGTGTAGCGCTCGAGCACTTCATCAATCGTCAGCAATCCGCCATTTACGGCCGCGACGACTTCCGCCTTGCGGCGCACAACCCAGCGTTTGGTCGATGATGGCGGCAAATCAGCTATAGTCAGTGGCTCGCCGAGCGGGCCGATGACCTTTGCGGGACGGATTTTCTGGTTCTCGATCATGTCAGTTCTCTGTCGCCCTGGGTCATTGTCAAATCCGCGATTGGTTGATCACCATTCGCTGCTGAAACAACCTTGGCCCCTGAGCATTTTCCATCCGCTAAAGCATCAGGGTTAACGCAAGTCGCTATTTTGTTAAGCTTCGCACATTCACCCGCTGTGAAGTGCGAAAAATTGCCGTGCGCATTTTGTGCATTGCCCGACAACATAAGACGCAGATCGCGCGCAGCCGCCAGTTTGGCAGCAAGCGCGTGCCATTCGATTGGCCGCAAATCAGCGCCATTCGGGGTCGCCGTTTGAGCCCCGCCATGAATATTTGTTTCAATCATGAGGCTGCTTTTAGGGCGGCATGGTCAATATCGGGTAAAGGCGCGCTTTACCGCTGGTTAGGGTTCGCGAACAAAAGGTAAAGCCGCTCTAGCGCCGGAACCCTAGCAGTATCCGCGCAGCGCGTGTAAAGGCGCGCGGATGACCGCCTCTACCATCCTTGACTCGGCGCAAGGCAGCGCCGCCTTATTCGACCTTCCCCGACCTGCGAAAGATTGCCGGATTGTGGTCGCCATGTCAGGCGGGGTCGATTCGTCGGTCGTCGCCGCGCTTGCCGCAGCGAGCGGTGCAGAAGTCATCGGGATTACGCTGCAGCTCTATGACTACGGCGCAGCGACGGGCCGAAAAGGCGCTTGTTGCGCTGGCGACGATATTAGCGATGCCCGCGCCGTATCTGACAGATTGGGGATCGCTCATTATGTTTTCGACCATGAAAGCGCGTTTCGCGAAGAAGTGGTCGAACAATTTGCCGATGATTATCTGGCAGGCCGGACTCCGGTTCCCTGTATCCGCTGCAATATGGGGCCAAAATTCACCGATTTGTTGCGTATGGCGAAAGAACTGGGTGCCGATTGCCTCGCCACCGGTCACTATGTCCGGCGGATTCTTGGTCCGGCGGGCCCCGAATTACACCGGGCAATCGACCCCGCGCGCGATCAGTCGTATTTCCTATATGGCACCACTGAAGAACAGCTGGATTACATACGCTATCCGCTCGGCGGACTTCCCAAGGCGCAAGTGCGCGCGCTCGCCGAAGCGGCTGGGCTGCGCAATGCCGCCAAGCCCGACAGTCAGGATATCTGCTTTGTGCCCGATGGGGATTACGCCAAGATTGTCCGCGCGGTGCGGCCCGAAGGCGGCGCGCCTGGCGTAATCGTGCACGCGCAAACCGGCAAGGAATTGGGCCGCCACAAGGGTGTGATCCATTACACGGTCGGACAGCGGCGCGGACTGGAAATTGGTGGGCTGGCCGAACCGCTCTATGTTGTCGGTCTCGACGCAGACAATGCGCAGGTTCGCGTAGGCCCCAAGGCGATGCTGGCGGTATCTTCCGCGCAAATTGTCGAAACCAACCGGATCGGGCCGTTACCCGACGTCGAACTGACCGCCAAAGTGCGCTCGCTGTCCAAACCGGTTCCGATTGTCCTCGACGGACCCTTGGGCGGCGGCATGGCGGCCACAATCCGGTTCATGCAGCCCGAATTCGGCGTTGCCCCGGGTCAGGCCGCAGTTATCTATGCAGGGGACCGGGTGCTCGGCGGCGGCTGGATCGAAGCAACCGATTAAGACTTTACATCACTCGTCCCATTTTTGGAGCACGCAGCCAAAGCCTTTGCGATAAGTGGCGGTTTCCGAGGCGATCAGCGGAAATTGGGCTGTAACGCTCTTGGTGTCGGCATCTTCCTTCAGCGTAATCAGCTCCATCCCGTCAAGCTTGTCCTTCTCGCAATCTGACAAAGAGCGATTGCCGATATAACGACAGGAACACGCAACCCGCGCAGAATAGGCCGCACCGGCACCTGCATATCCGGCAATCGGCGCGCGATAGGCAAAGGCGGTCACAGCAATCGCAGCGACCAGAACCAATCCGATGATCGCAGGTCGGCGGCTTTTCTGCCCGCCGATGCGGCCTGCCGGTTTTGTCGCTGATTTAGCCATTGCCAAGTGATTTCCTGTGCGCGAGTGAAGCGTGATGATTGCACGACGACTCTCCCATATCGCGGCGCTCGCGCTCCTGCCAGCCCTTGCGTCCTGTTCGGACGCGCCGGTGCCCGATGCTCCGTTGACCGACGCGGCATTGGCCGCAGTGGTGGACGATGCCGGTGCGCCCAAGGACCAACTTGCGCGGCAAATCGACGACCTGTTCACCAAGGAAAATCTCGGTGAAACACGCGCTTTGGTGGTGATGTATGGCGGCAAGATCGTCGCCGAACGCTATGCGCCGGGATACAATAAGGATACGCGCTTCGTGAGTTGGTCGATGGCCAAGACGGTTACGGCGGTGATGATCGGCATGCTGGTTTCGGACGGACGCTTACGGCTTGACGAATCGGTGCCCGAACCGCGCTGGAACAGGCCGCAGGACGCGCGCGGTGAAATTACGCTGCGGCAATTGCTCCAGATGCGTTCGGGCATCCGCCATACCGAAGCGGGTGACCCGCCCTACGAATCATCCGAAGTCAGAATGCTCTTTATGGATGGGCGGGACGATATGGCCGACTGGGCCACCGCCGAACCGCCCGAAGCCGAGCCGGGGGCCAAGTTCGAATATTCAAGCAACACCACAGTCATTCTGTCCGATATCGCCGCGCGGGTTCTAACCGAGAGCAAAGATCCCGAAACGCGGCGCGCTACTGTCGATGACTTTCTCCGGACGCGGCTGTTCAACCCCGTCGGGATGGATTCGATGGTGCCCGAATATGACGCCAGCGGTACTTTGATCGGCGGCAGCCTGATGCATGCCAATGCGCGCGATTGGGCCAAATTCGGCGAATTCCTGCGTAATGGCGGCTCGGTACGCGGGGCGCAAATCATCCCGCACAAATGGGTCGAGTTCATGACCGCCCCCAGCCCGCGTTCGCCGTTTTATGGTGCCCAGACGTGGCTCAACCGCGATTCGGGTTTCGACCGCGACGAGAAATTGCAGGATCGCGGCCCCAAAACGATGTTCGCGGCAATCGGCCATATGGGACAATATGTGATGGTTTCGCCCGACCAGAAGCTGACGCTCGTACGCCTTGGCCATTCGGATGAGGATCAGCGCAAGGCGATGCTGCAGCAATTGCTCGATATTGTGGAACTCTATCCGGTAAGGTAGAAATTCCCTTCAACCACGGTAACGCATTTGCCGCCAAGCCAGGCCCGATCACCCTCCAGCCGGCACACCAAATCACCGCCGCGCTGCGATGCTTGATGCGCGGTGAATTCCATCCGGCCAAGTCGGTCCGCCCAAAACGAGGTTAGCGCGGCATGCGCCGAACCGGTTACGCTATCCTCATCCACGCCCCACGCAGGTACGAACACGCGGCTAACGATATCGGTTCTGTCGCCGCGCGCGGTGCAGATCGCCATCAGGTCGATCGCGCCCAGTTTGCGCATATCGACGTCCAAGGCGCGCACCGCAACCTCATCCTGCAGCAGCACAATTGCGGTCGCTTCAGCTCCAGAAAACGAATGGAACACTTGTCCATCGCATCCCAGCGCATCGAGCAGATCTGCGTCATGCCGCGCCTCGACCAGCGTCAGCGGGAGCGACAATTCATAGCCAGCCGCCGCCTTGCGCACTTCCAGTACACCGGCCTTACGGGTGCGGAATGTCACGCGGTCCCCGCCGTCGCGGCTCAGTAAAACCGAACCGCTAGCGAGCGTCGCATGGCCGCACATCGCCACTTCCGATGTCGGAGTAAACCAGCGCAATTCCCAATCAGCCACGCCGGTGTCATCCTTCACCACAAACGCTGTTTCGGCGAAATTATTCTCCTCGCCAATCGCCTGCAAAACATCGTCGGGAAGCCAGTGATCGAGCGGCATCACCGCAGCTTGATTGCCGGTAAAGGGACGGTCCGCAAAGGCATCGACATGATAATAGGGAATGGTTTGCATCAGCTGCCTTCGCGTTCGAGCAAGGTCGGCAGCAGCTCTTCGGCCGCCGATCCGGCTTCGTCTGAATGCCCTGCAGGATCAAGATGTATCAGCACTTCGACCCCAGGAAATTCCTTGGCGATGTGAGCTTCGACTTCATCCATAATATCATGCGCTTGCAGCACGCTGAGCGCGCCATCAACCGCCATGTGGAACTGGGCAAAATCGTCCATCCCGCTGGTGCGCGTGCGCAAATCATGCACGCCGCGAACCGACGGGTGCTGCGCCAGAGCTTCGAGAAATTGGGTGCGCCGCTCCTCGGGCCACTCGTGGTCCATCAAATGGTCGATCGCTTCTGAAGATGCGCGCCATGCACCCCAGATCAGCCATGCCGCAATCACGAGCCCGAACAGCGGATCGGCCTGCTGGAACCCAGCATATTGATCGAGCGCCAGCGCTGCGATGACCGCCAGATTGAGCAGCAAATCGGATTGATAGTGGAGATGGTCGGCAGAAATCGCGACTGAGGCGGTGCGCCGGATCACATAGCGCTGCCATGCCAGCAGTGCCAAAGTGGCTGCAATGGCAACAACCGAAACGACAATCCCCTCGGGCGCTGCCTGCGTTCGGCCTCCTTCGATGAGCCGCTCGGCAGCGCGAAATGCGATCCCCGCCGCCGAAAGGACGATCAGCATCACCTGGAACATCGCCGCAAGCGATTCGGCCTTGCCGTGGCCAAAGCGATGATTCTCATCCGCTGGTTGGGCGGCGATCCACACGCCAACCAGCGTCGCAATGCTGGCAATCAGATCGAGCGCACTGTCGGCCAAGCTGCCAAGCATCGCGGTTGAATCGGTTTGGACGCTCGCCCAGGTCTTGAGCACGACCAGAAGCACCGCAACGGCAATCGAGGCCACTGCCGCGCTGCGTGCCAGACCTGCGCGTTTTTCGAAGGGTTCGCTCATGGATAGAGGAGCGTATCGCTCCACCCAGCGCCCGCACGTTCGAAGCGGCGGCGATCATGCAGCCGGTTGGGCCGGTCGAGCCAGAACTCGAATGCGATCGGCTTTACGGTGAAGCCGGTCCAATGTGCGGGGCGCTCTACCAAGCCGCCTGCAAAACGCGCCTCTGCCTCTGCGAAACGTTCTATGAATGTGGAACGTTGCGGAAGGGGCCGCGACTGATCGGATGCGACCGCGCCCAATTGCGAATCGCGCGAGCGGCTGTGAAAATAAGCATCGGCTATTTCATCGCTGACTTGTTCAAGCGGGCCTTCGATGCGAATCTGGCGTCGGAGCGACTTCCAGTGAAACAGCAGCGCGGCATTCATATTGGCGCGAATTTCCTCGCCTTTGCGGCTCTGCCCATTTGTATAAAACGTAAAGCCCTCCGGCCCGGATCCCTTAAGCAACACCATCCGCACCGACGGAATGGCGCCAGCAGTCGCCGTAGCCAGCGCCATGGCGTTGGAATCGTTGGGTTCGCTTACGCGTGCCTCGTCCATCCATTGACCGAAAATGGCGAAAGGGTCGCTCGAGGGTATCGCGCTGTCTTCAGCTTGCATGCCGTTTTCCTGAGAGGGGTTGCCCATAATGCGCAGTCCTAGGCGATCAACTGACGCGGGGCAAAAAAGTGCCCCAATTCACTGCTGGATAGAGAAACTGGGAGGGCCGACGCGTACTTCATAGCGCTCCCCTAGCCAACGGCGCGAAACTAGGGAAGTCTATCTGCTTGCATGCGGCGACTGTCACACCTAGCTAACACAGTATGAGCGATCCCTATTCCAAACTCGGCGTTGCCCGCGGCGCTTCCGAACAAGATATCAAGAGCGCATACCGCAAGCTCGCCAAAGAACTGCATCCCGACAAGAACAAGGACAACCCCAAGGCTACCGAGCGGTTTAGCGAGGTTACGCAGGCCTATGATTTGCTATCCGACAAAACCAAGCGCGCGCAATTTGATCGCGGTGAAATTGACGGGGATGGCAATCCGGCCAATCCGTTCGCGGGCGTGGGCGGCGGATATGGCGGCGGGCGGCCGCGCGGCGGATCGCAAGCCGGTCAAGGT
>JBATLU010000235.1:0-9836 GCA_049289475.1 Pontixanthobacter sp.
GCTTCACCCACGCCGCGTTCCTGCGCGACCAATTGGCGCTGCAAAGCGGTGAGGTCTTCCTGCGCTCTGGATTGGCTTTCCTGCGCTGCCTGCGCCGCAGCGCGCATCGGTGGCAATTGTGTTTCCAGCTCGGACAGCCGGTTGTCTGCCTCCAGCCGTGCTGCTTCAGCGGCGCCTTCTCCGCGCGCGATGAAGCCATCCCAGCGGCGCAAATGTCCCTTGGCCGTTACCAGCCATTCGCCCGGTTTCAGCACGCGGCTGTCATCCGCATCGGCAAAATGCACCAGCGCGAGCCGCGCTTTCAGCTGCGGAGGGCAGGCGGTGACATGCTGCGCCAGACTGCCGCTTACTTCGGCGGGGGCGTCGCTACCGGCCCAGAATCGTCCATCATTGTCACCATCGGGAGAGCCGAGAGGCGTTTTCGCATCGCGTCCGAGTACCGCCGCAAGCGCGCGCTCATATCCTGGCTTTGCCCGAATTTCATCGAGCGCGGTCGGCAAACCTTTGCGCTGTGCCCGCTGTTTATCGCGAGCATCACGGTCGCGGGTAAGCGCATTAAATTCGCGTTCAACGCCCGCCAGTTCGGCATTAGCGCTGGCCAGAGCATCTCCGGCGGAGTCGCGGGCAATCTGCAATTCCTGTTTGCGCTGCTGGGCCAATTCCAGTTCACTGCGCAATCGGGCGAGAGTGGTCGCGGCGGTGTCTGCACCGCGCCGCGCTTCGGTAATGGCAGCGTCGGGATCGCCTCCTTCGGCTAGCGACGCACGAATATGCGCCTGCCGCGCGGCTTCAGCAGTGAGACGGTCGATCCGTGACTGCACCTGCGCCACTTCGGATTCGGCGATACGCCATTCGGCTTCGACCCCGGCTTGGTCGGCAGTTGCTTTTGCCAGAGCGAGTTCGGCAGCGCGGCCTGCGCGTTCGGCTTCGTCCAGCGCGGCGGCCAGCATAGGGCGGCGTGTTTCATCATTGGCGAGCGATTTTTCATTCGCAGCGAGGTCTTTTTCCAGACGCGCAAGCGCTTCAGCCGCGTCCTTGGTCAGACGGTCGGCGTCGCCGCGATCCTGTTCGAGCCGGACTTTTTGCCGTTCGAGATCGGCCAGACGCTGCTCGGCGGCTTCCAATTGCGAGGTAAGCGAGGCCATCCGGTGGCCGTGTGCGCTTGCATCATCGCGGCGGTCCGATTGTTCTTCGCGCGCCTTGGCAAGGCCGCTCGCTGCATTGTGCTGCGCCTGCTGTGCCTCGTCGCTTCCCACTTTTGCCTGAACGACGGCGCGTTCGGCGGTTTGCGCCTGTTCTCTGGCTGCTTCTGCTGCTGATGCGGCATCGCGCCACCGTGCGAACAGCAACCGTGCCTCGGCGGTGGTGATCTGCTGCGTCAGGATTGTATAGCGCTCGGCCTGTTTGGCTTGGCGGCGCAGAGATGCAATCTGCGTATCGAGCCCGGCCATCAGATCTTCGAGCCGTTCGAGATTTTTCTCGGTCGAGCGCAATTTGCTTTCCGCATCGCGGCGGCGGACGTGAAGCCCTGCGATACCTGCTGCTTCTTCGAGCATCTGGCGGCGCTCGGTCGGCTTTGCGGCGATAACCTGCGCGATCTTGCCCTGACTGACCAGCGCTGGGCTATGCGCGCCAGTGGCAGCATCGGCGAAAGTTAGCGAGACATCCTTGGCGCGAACATCGCTACCGTTGACACGGTAAGCGCTGCCGGCGCCGCGTTCGATCCGCCGGGTGACTTCGAGTTCTTCGCCGTGCGCATCCTCTGCCTGAAGTACAACTTCGGCAAAATCGCGCGGCGGGCGTGTTTCGGTGCCCGCGAAAATCACATCTTCCATCCCGCCCGAGCGCATGGATTTGGGAGAGTTCTCCCCCATAACCCAGCGAATCGCCTCAAGCAGGTTCGATTTTCCGCAGCCATTGGGGCCGACAACCCCGGTCAGCCCTGGCTCTATGCGCAATTCGGCTGGCTCGACGAAGCTTTTGAAGCCGCTGAGCTTGAGCCGTTTGATGAGCATCGCCGGTGCTGTCCCCCCCTCGGCTAAGTCTCCTTAGCGGGCGCCTGCCTGTTTGAGCATCGGTTCCAATGTTGCCCATGGACCGTCGATTCCGGCTTCAACCTTGCGGCCATTCAGGAAAAAGGTTGGCGTGCTGGTGACATTGTCGCGGGTTGCGGAATCATTGGATTTGGTCGCAAGCGATTCCATCGATTTGAAATCTGCAAGACAGGTTTTAGCCTGATCCTTGCTCAATCCGCGCGCAGCAAAGAAATCGAGGAAACCGGTCTGTTCGGCAAATGCGATAAAGCGTTTGTCTTCGGGCAATTGCAGCGCTTGTTCCAACGCACCACTATTGGACTGCATCGGTGCTAGCAAAGTATTGAGATTGCCCCAAATTTGATCGGACAATGGATGCGCCGCTTCCGGCTGGCCGCAGCCAATCAACCGGCTCAACACCAGATCGGGTGTGCCGTGGATTATCATGCTCCGAAATTCGAAGCTGACCCTGCCGGTATTGACAAAGTTTTCCTTGAGCGGCGGCGCACCGGTTATGGAAAAGGCGGCGCAAGCAGGGCAGGTTAGCGAACCATATTCGACCAGTTTGATCGGGGCGTCGGGGTTACCCAGAATATATCCGCCATCGGGTGACATAGCCACAACATCGGTCCACGCCTTGCCCGCCGGTGCGGGAATGGGAGCAATAGCCTCTGCAGTCGGTATTTCATTGCCGCTTTCGGTCGAATTGCAGGACGCGAGGCCCAGTGCAAGCGGGGCTGTGAATGCGAAAAGGGCGAATTTGCGAAATTTGGTCATGGTTGGTCTTGATCCTCAAACTTAGGCTGACGCTAAACGATGGCAGGACAGGGTAAAGCGCATGCTAGCGCTATCCACAGCTTGTCCCAAGAATTTTCGGTCAAAAATTGCCGTTGAGCACGGGTTCGAGGGTACGCCAATCCCACACTTTCTCAAGCTTCTGGCCATTTATGGCGAAAGTCGGTGTGCCGGTGACTTGGAATTCAGCGGCATCGGCGATCGTATTGGCTTCAAGGCGTTGCGCTTCGGCATCGTCATTGAGGCAATTGTCGATTTCCGGTCTGTTGTAGCCGCGCGATTCCATCATCCCGTAAAAACCGAGATCGCTGGCGATTGCGCGGCGCGCAGCGGCCCCCTCGGGCGCACTCCAACGTTGCTGTTGGGCTTTCGTGGCATAACCGGCCGTGTCGAGCCAAGTGCGTTGATTGATCATGAACATCGTGTGGTTGCGGTGAAATTTCTCGGTGCCGCCACACTGGACCAGCATCGTTGCAGTCAAATCGATGTCATTGCGGATATAGGGCCGGATTTCGAAGAGCAATTTTCCCGAGCTGATATAGGCGATTTGCAGTGCCGGCTCGCCCTCATCGGTAAAGCTCTTGCAATGCGGGCAGGTGTAGCTGACGAATTCGGTCAGCTTGACCTTCGCATCAGGGTTGCCAATCTGATAGCCGCGATCGAATTTTACGACCGCAGCATTCCAATTGCCGCTTGCCCCGATGGTCATCGCTGCGACCGCAGTCAGCGCGGCTGCGCGGAGGAGTTGTTTGATATTCATCTGCCAGATTTACGCCTTGTCGCTCTGGTTTTCGAGACTGCGGGCGAGCGATTCCAGCACAGTTCGTAATTCGGGATCACCAATATCGCGCAAGCTGTCCCCCAATTCCATCGGAATCGGCTTGAGCGAAGGCGGCGAACTCGCCGGCCTGTTATCCGCAGGCGGCTTAACCGCACCTTGCCGAATTTTCACCCGCGAGACTGCCTTATAACCGAAGAATCGGTTCACCCGGTCCATAATCTCCGGGATGACATGCTGGATCAGCGGGGCGTGTGCGGGCAGCACGACCAACTGCAAGATGCCGTTTTCCTTGTCGCCAGGGGGGAAGCGGATCGCCTCGGGCGCGCAAACTTTGGCGTGATGTTCGCCGACGATCTCGTGCCAGCGGGTGACCACGGACGATTGAACAAAGCCGAACCGGCGGAAGGCGGTGCGCCCGATTTGCGGCATCAGATCGGCGATGGCTTTGGCGGGTCCGCCGCGCGCACGTTCCCACTGACGCGCCGGTTTGGGCGCGCTCCTGGTGCGTTTCGCGGCTGGTTTATCGCTGCCTTGATCCATATTGCCCCGTTCCATCGCGGTGGAAGCCATGCCATAGCCGCTGCGTGACTGCCAGTCCGGAAAATATCGCCGCCCCGTTGCTCGCTTGGTATGACCGCCATGCGCGCGATCTGCCTTGGCGCTCGAGGCAGGGGGAGGCTCCGCCCGAACCTTACCGTGTTTGGTTGTCGGAAGTAATGTTGCAGCAGACCACTGTCGCGGCGGTGAAGCCCTATTTCGCCAAATTCGTTGAACGCTGGCCGACCGCGGCCGATCTCGCCGCAGCAGAAGAAGCGGACGTGATGGCTGCGTGGGCCGGGCTGGGGTATTATTCGCGCGCGCGCAATCTGGTGAAATGTGCAGGGGCGGTGGCAGAGAGGGGCGGTTTTCCAGACACCGAACAGGAACTGCGGACATTGCCCGGATTGGGCGCCTATACCGCAGCGGCAGTGGCAGCGATTGCGTTTGGCCGGCGCGCGGTGGTGGTTGATGCCAATGTCGAGCGGGTTGTCTCGCGCTTGTTCGCTATCGAGCAGCCGCTGCCGTCTTCGCGTCCGACCATTCGAGAGTTGGCAGACACAATTACTCCAAGCGAACGTGCTGGAGATTTTGCGCAGGCGATGATGGATCTGGGATCGGGCATATGCACTTCGCGCGAACCCAAATGTCTGCTGTGCCCCTTGTCGGACCAATGTGCGGCCAAGGCTGTTGGTGATCCGGCGCGTTTTCCGCTCAAGACTCCGAAAAAGCCCAAACCGCTGCGGCAGGGAACGGCTTTTTGGATTGCGGGAGGGCCAATGACCGGGGACAAAATTTGGCTTATCCGCAGAGAACCGAATGGGATGCTTGGCGGGATGCGCGCGCTTCCAGACGATGGCTGGTCGGTCAAGGCCGACGGTAGCGGCGAGCCGCCACTGCCCGGTGAATGGCGCAACTGCGGCACGGTAAGTCACGTCTTCACCCATTTCGCGCTCAGTCTGCGCGTGCTCTCCTATACCAAAACGCCGCTGGCACCCTTGGGCGAAGGCGAATGGTGGCCGATCAATGCGATTGAAGAGGCGGGATTGCCGACACTTTTCGTCAAGGCAGCGCGGCTCGTGCGGTCACAAAGTTAGATTATCCCTCCGCCGAGCGCCAAGCGAATAACCGCAATCATGAAAACGATCAGGCAGAAATTGCGTCCACCATTTTTGGAGGACAACGCCCCGAAGCCTGCACCAAGCAACGCTATCGGCAGAACGATCCAATTGCCCCAGCCGAGCAGCGGGATGGTTGAAGGAATGGCGAGGATCAGCGCGACAAGCCCGATCAGGATTGAAATGATGTTGAACATGTGTGTTATATAGATAGCACACCGTCTGGCTTCAAGAGTCGATTCCTGCAATTGACCGTTCAGGCGCAATAATCCAAACGGGGTCAAACACATTTTAAAAGAGGACCTGTCCATGGCGTTTCGCGATTTTAATCCCAGCACCGATATGGCGGCGCTGGCGTCTCCGGAATTTTCGCGCCGCGCTCTGTTGCGCGGCGGCGCATGGCTGGGGGCAGGAGCCGCGCTTTCGTCGCTGCCGTTCAGCAAGCCAGTTTTCGCCCATGCCGGCCATTGGTCCAATGTCATGGCGACGGTCGAGGAATATGTTTCGAGCGGCAAGGTTGCCAATATGGTCGCGGTGCTCGGTTGGGGCCAAAGCGAGCCTGACGTGATCGCGGCGGGTATGCTGGCGAAGGGCGGCTCGGTCGCTGCTGATATCGACAGCCTTTACCGGATTTACTCGATGACCAAGCCGATCACCGGCATGGCCACCATGATGCTGATCGATGACGGCAAAATCGGCCTCGATCAGCCGCTCGCTGAGATCCTACCCGCATACGCCAAGATGCAAGTGCAGAAGGAATATGACGGCAGTATTGGCGAAGAAAACCTCGAGCCGGCAGAGCGCCCGATCACCATCCGCAATTTGCTGACTCACAGCGCAGGGCTCGGCTACGGGATTGTCCAAAAGGGGCCAATTAAAACCGAATATGAAGATCGCGGATTGATTCCGGGGCAGGTTAGCCGGTTGAAGCTGCCTGATCTGGGTCGGGGCACACCGGTTGAAAGTCTCGAGAAATTTGCCGACGGCCTCGCTGAGATGCCGCTGGTTTACCAGCCGGGCACCAAATGGAGCTATTCGGTTGGTCTCGATTTGCTTGGCCGTGTGATCGAAGTCACCTCCGGCATGGCGTTCGATGAATTCCTGAGCGAGAATATTTTCAAGCCCGCAGGGATGGACAGCACCTGGTTCCGCGTCCCCGAAAGCGAAATCGGGCGCCTGACGGCCAATTATGCGGTTGTAAAAGGCATGTCGTTCCCGATCGATCCGGCGGCAAGTTCGATCTACCTTGATGAGCCCGCCTTCCCGTTCGGCGGGGCAGGGCTGGTCAGCAGCCCACGTGATT
This sequence comes from Pontixanthobacter sp., assembly GCA_049289475.1. Lineage (GTDB taxonomy): Bacteria > Pseudomonadota > Alphaproteobacteria > Sphingomonadales > Sphingomonadaceae > Pontixanthobacter. The sequence goes on from JBATLU010000235.1 coordinate 6,568, forward strand.
ATGACCGCTTTATGCGGATGCTGGTTGGCTACGGCAAAATCGATGGCAAGCGGGTGATGGGCGAACTCGCCGTGCGCGTTGGCACATCCAACCTCCTACCTGAAACCGTCGACTTGGCCGGAACGTGGGTTGAGGGACAGGGCTTTGGCGCTGGCGGCCGCGTGACGGGCACATCCTATGGCTGGGGCGGCGCAGCGGGTACGACCGCTTTTGTTGATATGAAAAGCGGCCTGCGCGCGGGCAATTTCACCCAATATATGCCCTCTGACGCTTACGGCATCCAGCGCGAATTTCCCGATATCGTGCTGAAAGATCTTGCCGCAATGCAGGGCAAATAAGCAATGCCCAAATTGCCAATTGCTTTCACCGGTTCACGTCTGGACCGGGCCGATCACATCAGGGCAGATCCCGATAGGCTTGCGAGTCTGATGAACTGGAAAGCGCGGCTGCTCAAGCTTGACGGTTTGATGCCGGAGATTGACGATCATGGCGCGCTCGGCTGGGGCACATTGGCTGATGCACCTGAGGATGCCGAACTTGTGTTCCTCGGGCTTGATGCCGGTGAAGGGGGCGAGAAAGCCTGCTTCGCTGCCGTTCCGCAGCAAGGCGACGCGCGGCCGCGTATGGCCAATCCTGCGCTGTGGGCGGTGATGCAGACGCTTTCGCCCGATGATCTGGCGATCTATGGCGGCGCGCGCAGCGTGACCGATTGGCACGCGCGGCACCGCTATTGTGCGGCGTGCGGCGGACCGACCAAATTAACCAAAGGCGGCTGGCAGCGCAATTGCATAGCCTGCAGCACCGAACATTTCCCGCGCACCGATCCGGTCACGATCATGCTGGTTGAACATGAAGGGCGCTTGCTGCTGGGGCGCGGGTTGGGTTGGCCCGACCGTGCCTATTCCGCGCTCGCCGGATTTGTCGAGCCGGGTGAGAGTATCGAGGAGGCGGTCGCGCGCGAAGTGCTGGAGGAATCGGGTATTACCGTGAGCAATGTCAGCTACATCGCCAGCCAGCCGTGGCCGTTCCCGTCGCAATTGATGATGGGCTGCCATGCGATGGCGCAGAACGATAACATTACTATCGACACAACAGAATTGGCCGACGTCCGCTGGTTTACACGCGCGGAAGTGCAAGCGGCGATGAACGGTGATGCGGGCGCTTTGATGAATACGCCGCCCCGGCACGCGATTGCCAATTCCCTGCTCAACTGGTGGCTCACGCGATGACCCAAACTCCGCGCAAAATGACGATCGACATCTTCTCCGATGTGATGTGCCCGTGGTGCATCATCGGTTACGGGCAGCTGCAAAAGGGGTTGGCCGAATTGGAGGGCGAGATCGAAGCGGAAATCCGCTGGCGTCCGTTCGAACTTAACCCCGATATGCCGCCGCAAGGCGAGGAACAGGCCGCGCATATCGCGCGCAAATATGGCCGCACGGCGGAGCAGACACAGGCTGTTCGCGGGCAAATGCGCGAGGTCGCGCAGCAAGCGGGCGTGTCGCTTGATTTCGAGGGCAAGGGGGAGGCCCCTCCGGCGATGATGTGGAACACGTTTGACGCGCATAAGGTTCTGGCGTGGGTGCTCGACACTGCCGGAGTAGACGCGCAAAACCGCCTGAAGCTCGCCCTGTTCACTGCCCATTTCAACCAGCGCCGCAACATCGGCCGACGCGATGTGCTGCTCGATGTGGCTGAAGAAACGGGCCTCGACCGCGCCGGAGCCGAGGTTGCGCTTGGTGATGAAAACCTCGCCCGCCGCGTGCGCGCGGAGCAAGCCCAAGCCTTCGATATGAACATCACCGGCGTCCCTGCGATGATCGTCGATGGCAAAATGCTGATCCCCGGCGCGCAGGCACCAGAGGTATATGTCAACGCGCTACGGCGGGTGGCGGAGAAATTTCCGATATGAAGTTCGGCGGCAGGCTTGCTGTCATCACTGGCGGCGCCAGCGGGATTGGCTTGGCATTGGCGCATGAACTCGGACGTGCTGGCTCATCAGTGCTTATTGCCGATCAATCGCAATCGGCAATCGACAGCGCGCTTGCGAAACTTTCCGAGGCTGGCGTGAATGCGGATGGCGCGGTTTGTGATGTGACCAATCCTGAATCGGTCGACGCTCTCGCTGAGCAAGCATTTGGTTGGAAGGGGCGGGTTGATCTGCTGATCAATAATGCGGGTGTCTCGCAGAAAAGAGCCAAGTTACATGAAGCTGATCTGCGCGATGTCAGGCATGTGATGGATGTCAATTTCTGGGGTGTGTGGCACGGTTGTGCAGCATTCGCTCCGCGGATGGCGCAGCAGGATCATCCCAGCGCAATCTACAATGTCGGATCGGAAAATTCGCTCTATTGCGCGGTTCCACGTGCCGCAGCCTATATCGCGTCAAAACATGCAATTATCGGCCTAACCGACAGCTTCCGGGAGGATCTGCCCGACCATGTCCATGTCGGAACAATCATGCCCGGCTGGGTGGCAACCGGACTTACACCTTCTGAGGTCGCGCATTTGGCGATGTCTGCGGAAGAATTTGCCAGGATCATTGTTCCGCAAATTTTGGCCCGTGAACGCTATGTGGTGAGCCATTCTTACAACGCGGTACGCAACGCCGAGCGGCACGGTGCTATTGCGGATTGTTACGCGCGCAATGTGCCGCGCTACGATGGAGATGAACGCTACGACGTTCGCATTCTGATCGACCGGCAACGAAACTCCAAATAACCCGCAAACTCCGGCACTGGCCGCTGGCAATGTAAGCAAAATCTTGGATCTTGTTTCGATTTTTTTACGATTCAAAGCCTGATCAGGCAGCCTCTTGATGCGGGATAGGTTAATGTTCCTCAACGCTAAGAGGCTTTGTGGATAATCCGTTTCGGGGAAATTACCAACGATGCGTTAACCTATTCTATACGCTAACGCATCAAGCCTTCGTAACTTTTTGGTCATATAGGATGATCAGGGAGTTTCGAGAAATCCATGATTAAACTGGCTACAAACTTTAGACTGCGAATGACTGCTTTGCCGGGCGATCAAGCCGGTTCGACGTCGATCGAGTATGGTTTGCTGGCCAGCTTGATAGCTGTGGCGATGATGCAGGCAGTCGAAACTGTTGGCACAGCTGTGACGGGTACATTCGACACAGCGCGCGCCGGATTGGCAGTATCCTCCTCAGCCGCAACCGAAAGCCCGACTGCCGCAGGAGCGGTCGAGCCACCAGTAGCAGCGGCTAAGGCGGCGGCGCCAGTGCCAACGCCTGCACCACTGCCAGG
>JBATLU010000236.1:0-8898 GCA_049289475.1 Pontixanthobacter sp.
CCATCACATTGCCCGACAGCAACATCCCCGCCCCGCCATTGGCCCAGCGGTCATAGAGCGTGAACAGGCGTTCTCCGGGATATTGCCCCGGTTGATCAGCCAGATTTTCCTCCATCGCCGCCTTGCAGATGCGGTTGGCAAGCGTGCTGCCATTGGGCAGGGTCAGCGACGTAAAAAGCGTGTTTGCAGTCATGCGATTACTCTTGTTCGATTAGAAAAGGGGCAATTACTTCGGGGCGGACGCGGGCTAGCCGTCCGCTTTCACGGTGGAGCATAGCCCAATTGGTCAGCGCGGACACGATCACCTTGCCCGATGCATCGCGAAAATCGACCCGCCGCCCCGATTGCGCGCCCTTGGCAGGGCCGGGAATCCATGTCTCGCCGGTCACGCTTTCGCCCTCGGTAATATTGCCGCGATAATCGATCTCGTGACGGACCACGAGCCACACGAACTCAGCCGCATGTGCGGGATCGGCCACCGCATCCCAATGCGCGGTCGCCATATCCTGCACCCACTGCACCCACACCGCATTGTTGACGTGACCCATCACATCGATGTGCTCGGGTAAGGCGGTGAAGGATTTGCGGAAGGGTTCGCTCACTCCTCAATCCCGAACTGGCTCAGGATAAAGGCAAATTCTTCCGCCGCTTCATGCAGTGAGGTGAAACGGCCCGACTTGCCGCCATGACCCGCACCCATATTGGTCTTGAGCAGCAATTCGTTGATGTCGGTCTTGCTGTCGCGCAATTTGGCGACCCATTTGGCCGGCTCCCAATAGGTCACACGCGGATCGTTGAGGCCCGCTGTCACCAGCATCGGCGGGTAATCCTGCACGCTCACTTGATCATAGGGGCTGTAGCTCTGGATATATTCGAACGCCGCCTCGTCCTCGATCGGATTGCCCCATTCGGGCCACTCACCCGGAGTCAAAGGCAGCGTATCATCGAGCATAGTGTTGAGCACATCGACGAAGGGCACATCGGCCACCACCGCGCGCCACAAATCGGGGTCAGTATTGACCACCACGCCCATCAATTCGCCGCCCGCCGAGCCGCCGCTGGCGCTGATTTGGCCTTCCTTGGTGTATCCGAGCGCGGCCAGACCCTTCGCCACATCGACGAAGTCATGAAACGTGTTGGTCCGCGCATTGAGCTTGCCCTGAAGATACCACGTCCGCCCCAGATCATCGCCGCCGCGAATATGCGCAATGGCATAGGCCATGCCGCGATCGAGCAGGCTGAGGCGGCTGGAGGAGAAGCCCGGAGGCACCGCATAGCCATAAGCGCCATAGGCATAGAGATGCAGCGGGCCGCCCGCCACGCCATTTATGGCATCGCGGTCCTTGCGCATCACCACGCTGACCGGAACCAGCGTACCGTCGCGCGCGGTGATCATTTCGCGCTTGGTGACATAGAGCGAGGCGTCATAGCCGCTGGGGATTTCCTGCTGCTTGAGCAGTTCCAGAGAGCCATCGGCCAGATGATAATCATAGACCGAATCAGGTGTGACCATGCTCTCATAGGAAAGCCGTAGCCGGTCCACATCATATTCGGGATTGTTGGAAAGGCCGGCGGAATAGCTGTCTTCGGGAAAGGCAATCGGAGTGATTTCCGCAGCGCCGTCGTAAGACCGCAATTGCACCTGATCGAGCCCGTTTTCGCGCCCTTCGGTGACGTAGAAACCTTTGAACAGATCAAATCCGGTCAGATAGAAATCATCCGATCCGGCGATCAGCGTAGTCCACTTGCCGGGTGCCTCCAGCGTCGCGGTGGCGAGGCGGAAATTGATATGTTCATCATTGGTGTGGATGAACAACTGGCCGTCGCGAATGTCGACATCATATTCGACACCCTTATGCCGCGGCCGCACCAGAATTTGCTCGCCGGTCGGGTTATCGGCCCGAACCAGCCGGACCTCGCTGGTTTCATTGTCGCCAGTGGCGATAACCAGCCAGTCTTCCTGCGCTGACAGGCCTGCACCGACGCGGAAGCCCTCGTCATCTTCGTGGTAAAGCTCGATATCCTGCTCTACCGGGGTGCCAATCACATGCAGCCGGGCATTATCGACCCGCCAATGGGCATTGGCCTTGCCATAGACAATCGCTGTGTCCTGCGCCGCCCAGACTAGACCCGACAGCGTTTCGGGAATGACATCGTCGAGCAATTCTCCTGTGTCCAAATCCTTAATCCGCGCGGTGAACCGCTCAGAGCCATTATCGTCATAGGAATAGGCGAGGTAACGATCAGACTGGCTGAGTGAGATTGACCCGAGGCGGAAATATTCCTTACCTTCGGCCAATTGGTTTTCATCCAGCATCAATTGCGCTTCGCCGCCCGCCACCGGTTTGCGGTACCACAGGCGGTATTCCTTCCCTTCGGCCACTTCGGTCCAATAGAGAAAATTGCCATCCTTCTGGGGAACCGAGGAATCATCCTCTTTAATTCGTCCCTTCAATTCCTGGAAAAGAGTATCAACCAGCGTCTTGCGCGGGGCCATTTGTTGCTCGAACCAAGCATTCTCCGCCTCCACATAGGCGAGCACATCGGCATCTTCGACCACCGGATAGGCCGGGTCTTTCAACCAGTGATAGGGGTCGGAGAGGGCAATGCCGTGATGGGTGTAGCTATGTTCGCGCTTGTCGGCGATTGGCGGGGCGGCAAGCGGTGATTTGGTCAAGCGTGTTTCCAGTGTTTGATGCGCAATGGGCTAGCTGTAGCGACAGCGGCAGACGATGTCATTCCTGCCACCGCCCTCTGTTGAAATGACGTTATCTGTGGTAAGGGGTTCACTTGAAACTATGTCGGCGGATGTACCGCGACAAGCAATGATTGCAATTCAGGACCGATACTATGTTGATGCAGACCCATGAATCCCGCCTATCCGCTCTGCGTGAGGAATTGAAGCGTCAGAAACTTGACGGTTTCGTGGTGCCGATTTCGGATGAGCATATGTCCGAATATGTCGGGAGCTATGCGCAAAGGCTCGGTTGGCTGACCGGTTTTGGCGGCAGCGCGGGCAGCGCGATTGTTCTGGCCCATAGCGCCGCGATCTTTGTCGATGGGCGTTATACGATACAAGTTCGCGATCAGGTTGATGGCAATCTGTTCGAATATCAATCCACGCTGGAAACAAACCACGCGAAATGGCTTGCGGCCAATATCAGCAAGGGTGCGCGGATTGGCTATGATGCGTGGCTGCATTCAAAAGGATGGGTCGATAGTCTGTCCGCTGCGCTGGCCAAGAAAGGCGCAGAACTGGTCGCGGTGGAAAACAACCCGATTGACGCCGTGTGGCCTGACCGGCCCGAACCTTCACCTGCACCGGCGGTTGTTCACGGAGATGAATATGCCGGAAAATCGAGCGCGGAAAAGCGCGCATTGGTGGCCGATTGGTTGAAGGAAGAAGATGTAGACGCAGCGGTCATTAGCGCACTCGATTCGGTTGCATGGATGCTCAACATCCGCGGGAGTGATGTGGACCGTACGCCGGTCGCGCTTTCCTATCTGATTGCCCATGCAGACGGCACTGCCGAACTGTTTATCGCGCCCGAAAAGGTCACGCCCGAATTGGAGCAGCATCTGGGCAATGCCGTGACAATCCGCAACCGTGCCGATTTCACCGCCAATCTTGCGACATTGTCAGGCAAGACCGTCGCGGTTGATCCCGATTACGGGGTCGCGGCGATCTACCACGCGCTCGAAGCAGGGGGCGCGACAGCGGTTTCATTGCGCGATCCGGCAATTCTGCCCAAGGCAATCAAGAATCCTATCGAGCAGCAGGGTCACCGTGAGGCGCAGGCGCGCGATGGTGCGGCACTGGTGAAATTCCTTCATTGGTTATCCTACGAACCATCAAAAGGCGGCCAAGACGAGCTGTCCGCCGTCGCCAAGCTCCGCGAATTCCGCGAGGAAACCGGCGTTCTGAAGGATCAGTCGTTCGATACTATTTCTGCCACCGGGCCGCATGGCGCCTTATGCCATTACAAGGTCGATGAAGACAGCAATCTCGCCATCGAGCCGGGCAGCGTTTTCCTGTGCGATTCGGGCGGTCAATATCTCGATGGCACGACCGATATCACGCGCACGGTGTGGATCGCCGGACCGGGCGACAAAGCAGAGCCTGACGCCGAAGTGCGCGACCGATACACCCGCGTGCTCAAGGGCCATATCCAGATTGCCCGCGCGATTTTCCCGCAAGGCACCAATGGCGCACAACTGGATGCGTTCGCGCGGCAATATTTGTGGGAAGCAGGTGTCGATTATGCGCATGGCACCGGCCACGGCGTGGGCAGTTTCCTCGCCGTACACGAAGGACCGCAGCGGATCGCCAAAGCCTCAGCCGGGCAAGCTGGCACCAATCAGGAATTGTTCGCTGGAATGATCCTGTCGAACGAGCCGGGCTATTACAAAACCGGAGCATTCGGCATCCGCATCGAAAATCTGGTGCTGGTTGAAGAACGCGAAATCGACGGCGCTGAAGGCCGTTATCTCGGTTTCGAAAACCTGACCTGGGTGCCGATGGCGCGCAATATGCTCGATATGTCATTGCTGACAAACGAAGAGAAGCAGTGGTGGAACGACTATCACGCGAAGACTTACTGGATCCTCGCGCCGCAAGTGGACGGCGATGTCCTTGCATGGCTCAAGGATGCTTGCCAGCCGATCTGATCGAGGCTTGTGACAGATTGCCTGTTCTTGTATTGTTCCTATCTCACGAGTCGTTTTTAGGAGGAAACAATGCTGGGATATGTAACGCTGGGTACCAATGATCTGGACCGCGCCGCTAAATTCTATGACGCCATCGCCAAGGAAATGGGTGTTGGCCGGATGATGGAATTCGAACAATTCATCGCTTGGGGCAACATGGACGGCGCGCCCGGTATTGCTGCGACCAAGCCGTTTGATGGTGAAAAGGCGACGGTCGGCAATGGCACGATGGCCGCGCTGCAGGTGGACAGCACCGACAAGGTTCAGGCAGTCTACGATATTGCTTTGGCCAATGGCGGCAGCGACGAAGGCGCGCCCGGACCACGCGGTGATGACGGATTCTACGCTGGCTATTTCCGCGATCCTGATGGCAACAAGCTCAACGTCTTTACTATGACCAAATGAGCGGGGGGCAGATGGGTGGCGCCAAAAAGCTTGCAGAAAATTGGGTGCATCTGGGGCTGGGCGCAACTGCCCAGCCGCAGATTCCGTTCACTGGTATGGAATGGTACGCAGACTATTCACAGCGAACTGCTGGCGATGGTGCCGAAGGCCGTTTGGTCAGCATGCACCGCTTCACCGAGGACTGGGATGCATGGGAAATGCATCCGGTCGGCGCAGAGATAGTGATTTGCACTTCGGGCAGAATGACAGTGATTCAGGAAGATGCTGACGGTCAGACTGTGGCGGTCGAATTATGTCCGGGTGATTACGCGATCAATGAACCCGGCGTCTGGCACACTGCCAATGTCGCAGAAAGTGCTGAGGCAATTTTTATAACTGCTGGCGAAGGCACCGAGCACCGAATGCGCACAGATTAATCAGGCCGCATCGACTTGATGCCTGGTGAACAGTGCAAGGTTTCTGCGACAATTTGCGACAAATCGGCCTCCTACCGGCATAATGCTGCGACATTCGGGCCCTAGAAGGGTATTACGAGTTGCGGAGGTGTCCTTCCCCCCCTCCCTGAACCGGCACCGCCGCAGCTCAATCGTTTCGATTGGAGAAATATTATGCGTAAACTGACCACCAAAATGACATTGACGCTTACCGCTGCAGCACTCGCGCTGGCAGGCGGTACTGCCTTCGCAGCCCAGAAATCGGACAAACACGGTCCCGATGCCAATGGTGACAAGATCGTGACGCTGGCCGAACATAATGCCCATGTCGCCCAGATGTTTGATCGGATGGATGTCAATTCCGACGGCGTGATCAATGCCGAAGACCGCGAAGCCCGCAAGGGCGAGCGCTTTGCCAAGCTCGACGCCGACAGCAGCGGTGAAGTGACCGAAGCTGAAATGGAAGCGCACCGCGCCGAACGCGAAGCCAAAAATGCGGGCCGCCGCGCCGAACACTTCGCAAAGCTCGATACCGACAAGAGCGGCGGCATTTCCGAAGCCGAAATGGATGCAGCCCATGCTGCGCGCGCAGAGCGCGGCGGCAAAAACCGCGAAGAGCGCGGCGACCGAATGGCTCGTCATGGCAAACAGGGCGGCGAACACGCTGATCGCAAGGGCAAGCGTGGCGGCGGCATGATGATGATGCTTCGTCAGGCCGATACCAATGGTGATAAGTCTGTCAGCCGGGCCGAATTTGCTGCCGGAGCGACAGCAAAATTCAACCAAACCGACACCGACAATGACGGCAAGTTATCTGAAGCTGAACGCCAGACCAGCCGCGCCGCCATGCGTGCCCAGCATCAGGAACGCCGCGAAGCTCGGCAGGCTGAACGTCAAGGCCAATAGGCTCCACACGAATGGCGCTTGATTGCCAACCCGACAAACACCTAGGCGCGGTATCGCAATGATTGCCGATACCGCGCCTATTCGCTTGCTGCTCGTCGATGACGAGGCGAGCCTGCGAGAACCGCTTGCGGAATATTTGACGCGTCAGGGGTTCGAACTTCGCGACGCCGAAAGCGCCGCCGCAGCAAGAAGCATCTTGCTCGAATATACCCCCGATCTGGTGCTGCTCGACATCATGATGCCGGGTGAAGACGGACTATCATTATGCCGCCACCTCGCCGAAACACGCGGTCTGCCGGTCATCTTGCTAACCGCCAAAGGCGAAGCGACCGACCGCATTATCGGCCTTGAAATTGGCGCGGATGATTATGTCGTCAAACCCTTCGAGCCGCGTGAACTGGTTGCGCGGATCCGCTCGATCCTGCGGCGTTCCTCGCGCAATAGTGAAGAAATTGGCACTGAAGCGCACTATGTTTTCGAGAATTGGGAGCTCGATCCGCTCAAGCGCAGGCTGACCGATCCCGATGGCGTAGTAATTTCAATTTCCACCGCCGAATTCAGGCTTTTGCGCGCTTTCCTGGACCATCCCCGCCAAGTACTCGACCGCGACCAATTGCTCGATATGGTGCAGGGGCGCGAGGCGCATCTGTTTGACCGCGCGGTCGACAATCAGGTCAGCCGCCTTCGCCGCAAGATCGAGACCGACAATCGCAGCCCCGAATTTATCCAGACCGTACGTGGCGGCGGCTATCGTTTTGCCGCCGATGTGCAGCGCCGCGCGGCGCCCAAGGCCTAGCCCAAATGCGATTGTGGCCCCGCAACCTTCTCGGACAGATGCTGCTTACCGTTGCGCTTGCGTTGCTTGTGGCACAAACCATTTCCGCAACATTGCTGTGGCGCGCGGCTGAAAACCGGCGCGATCAGATCGCGCTCAATGCCGCCGCTTTCCGTCTGGCGGTGACGCGAAATGATCCAGACGGTGCAGAAGACAGAGATCGCCGCCGGGAGCGAGGTGAGGGGCAAAGAGGCCGAAGGAATTCGTTCCTGCGCGCTGCCGAGGCTCAGTTTCCACGCGCTCTACGGCTTGAAGCCACCGATCAGGCACCGATTGGAGTCGGCGAGAAAATTGACCCGAAATTGGCCGAGCAGTTCGGAGAAATGCTTGCCGGAATGGGCGTTGTAGCTGACGAGGTAATTGTCCTGCGGCGCACCGCACAGGACGATGGATTTATCCGCGGCAACCCCCGATTGATCAAACGTCTTGCCGAAAATGGCGGTCTCAAGAACAGTATAATCGTTGCCGGAATCCGCAATGCCGGTGATCCGCAGTGGCGCGTTGCGCGTGTTCCTCTGCCGCCGCCGCAGAATAACGCTCTGCGCACGATCATTGCTCAGACTTTGCTGATTTATGTCCTTCTGGTCGGGCTGCATTTCTTGTTGCTTCGCCGGATTACGCGTCCACTTGCCGCGCTTACCCAAAGGACCGAGAAATTTGGGCACGGCAGTGATCCCGATGCACCGCTGCCACCCGAAGGCCCAGAGGACATTCGCCGCCTAATTACCGCGCATAATGCAATGGAGACGCGGATCGCAGCATTGCTCGATGAAAAGGATGTCATGCTCGGTGCCATCGGTCACGATCTCAAAACCCCGCTCGCGGCGTTGCGTGTGCGGATCGAGAGCGTCGAAGATGAGACCGAACGCGGCAAAATGGCGTCAAGCATCGAGGACATCAACAGCACGCTCGATGATATACTGGGACTGGCACGCATTGGTCGGAATGCCGAAGCGCGCGAAAAAATCGAACTCTCGGCGTTGGTCGCCAATATTGTCGAAGAATATGAAGACCAAGGTTTGCCTGTCAATTTTGATGGTGCGGGCAAGCTCGTCGGCCTATTCCACGCAGTATGGATCCGCCGCGCCCTCCGCAACCTGATCGATAACGCGCTGCGCTATGCCGGCACTGCGCGGGTCAAACTGGGCGAATCGGGCGGACAGGTTGACCTGACCATCGAAGATGACGGCCCGGGCATTCCCGACGAACTGATCGCCGATATGCTCGAACCCTTTCGCCGCGGCGAGGCATCCCGCAACCGCGGAACGGGCGGTTCCGGCCTAGGTCTCACACTCGCCCGCGCCATTGCCGAACAACATGGCGGGACGCTAAAACTGAGCAACCGGCGCGATGCGAACGGCGCCATTGAAGGACTTAACGCAAATTTGCGGTTACCACTCGACTAGGGCTTAGATCCCTTACCGCATCAAACCGCCAATCAAATTACGCGCGAACTGGCCAAGCATGCCGCCGCCAATGCTGGTGCCGAGCGAACCCGCTGCGGCGGTTACGGCGCGCGTGGTCGGGTCTGACCGCGATTTGCGTCCGGACAGCTTGGCGGCAAGCACTGTTGCCGCTGAACTGGCGACCGCAGCGGTTGCTGCCTTGCCG
>JBATLU010000237.1:0-19260 GCA_049289475.1 Pontixanthobacter sp.
TCAGCCTGCGGCGTGAACGGCTGGCTTTATCCGCGGCGCTGGCAATCGGCGATCTGGCAGGGGGGTTTCCGGTCGGTCAGGTGATGCGCGAATTATCGAGCTTTGCCGACCGCGCGCTCGACCGCGCGATTGGTGCGGCAATTACCAAGCGAGTGCCCGATGCCAAGCCCGCCGGAATGATCGGAATTGCCCTGGGCAAGCATGGTGCGTGTGAACTTAACTACAGTTCCGATATCGATCCAATCCTGCTGTTTGATCCCGAAACCCTGCCCCGCCGCGAGCGCGATGAACCGGGCGAAGCGGCGCAGCGATATGCGCGAGAGATTGTCCAGCTTTTGTCCAATGTCACGCAGGACGGCTATGTATTCCGCGTCGATTTGCGGCTGCGGCCGGCTTCGGAAGTCAGCCCCTTGGCGATTTCGGTCAATGCTGCCTTGTCGCATTATGAATCTTCAGCGCTGACGTGGGAGCGGGCGGCCTTTATTCGTGCGCGCGCGGCAGCGGGTGATATTGATGCGGGCGCCGCCTTCCTCGCCTCGATCCGCCCGTTTGTCTGGCGGCGAAGCCTTGATTTCGGCGCGATTGACGAAATTGGCCGCCTCACCGCGCGGATCCGCACCACCTATAAGGGGCCGACCGAGCCCGGGCCGGGTTATAATGTAAAGCAGGGACGCGGCGGGATTCGCGAGGTCGAGTTTTTCGCCCAGACGCATCAGCTGATACATGGCGGGCGCGATCCATCGCTGCGCCATCGCGGAACGCGCGCGGCGCTCGATGCTTTGGCGGCGGCAGGCATAATAATGCAGGCTGACGCGGTGACGCTGGGGGATTCCTATGACCGTTTGCGCACCATCGAACACCGGCTGCAAATGGTCGACGACCACCAGACGCATACTTTGCCCAGCGGCGAAGCGCTGCAGAATGTTGCGCGGCTAGGGGGGTATCAAGATGCTGCGGCGATGCTGGATGATCTGGCGGAAATTACCACCAGCGTAGCGGCGCATTTCGACCGGCTGATCGATGCCGACGCCAGCGCCGCAGGCTCACGGGGGCAAAGTGACGGCTTGGCGCAAAGCCTTGGTCAGCTTGGTTTTGCCGATCCCGAGGCGCTAGAAACTCGAATCCGGTCTTGGACCGATGGCCATATCAGAGCGCTCAAGAGCTCCGCCGCGATTGCTGCATTTGAAGCGATCTTGCCTGCTTTGCTGGAGGCTTTTGCCGATGCGCCCGACCCCGAACGGGCGGTTTTGCGGTGGGAAACGCTGCTCTCCAAAGCGCCTAGCGCGATCAACTTCTTCCGCTTGCTCGAGGCGCGGCCGGGCCTGTTCGAACAATTGATCAACATACTGACTTTGGCCGACCCACTGGCCGACGAATTGGGGCGTAGGCCCGAATTGCTCGATACGCTGTTCGACCGAAGCGCCTTCGATTTGCCCGGTTCGGTTGAAAAATTGACCGCAAGCATGATCGGGGCCGAGCCTGATGATGATTACGAGCGTAAACTCGACCGGATCAGGATTGTAACGGGGGAGCGCCGTTTTGCATTGGGCGCGCAGCTTATCCAAGCAGCGCATGATCCGCTCGACATTGCCGAAGGGCTGTCACGCCTCGCCGAAGCGGCGCTGGTGGTGGCATCGGGGGCAGCGCAAGAGGAATTTGCGCGCGTCCATGGCACGATTGCAGATAGCGAGTTGATGGTCGTCGGTCTCGGGCGGTTGGGCGGCGGCGCGCTGACGCATGCATCCGATCTCGACATTGTCTATGTGTTCAGCGGCGCGCATAACGGGGAATCGGACGGTCAGCGACCGCTCGGTGCAACGCTCTATTATAACCGCTTGGCCCAGCGGGTGAGCGGGGCTCTGAGCGTGCCGACTGCGCAGGGCGCGCTCTATGAGGTTGATACCAGGCTGAGGCCGCAAGGCGCGCAAGGACCGCTTGCGGTGAGCACCGAAAGCTTTGCCAAGTATCAGCGTGAAGATGCCTGGACGTGGGAACATATGGCTCTGGCGCGGGCACGCGTGCTGGTGGGATCGCCAGCGGCGCGGGCCGAACTGGAACAGATTATCCATTCGGTGCTTGCCGCGCCGCGCAATCCGGTAAAGCTGCGCGAAGATGTTCTGGCGATGCGCGCTGAAATGGCCGTGCATAAACCGCGCAAAGGACTGCTCGACGCCAAGCTGTCGCGCGGCGGCTTGGTTGACCTCGAATTCCTCGTCCACTTCTTGCAACTGCGTGACCAAATTGCGCTGGAACCGGATCTGAGCAGCGCCATCAAGACATTGGTTGATGCAGGATTGCTGGCGCGGGATATAGTAGAGGCACATTTGATGCTCACGCGGCTACTCGTCTCGGCGCGGCTGCTCGCGCCCGATCTGGCCGAACCTGGCCCTGCGGCATCGCGGGCGCTGGCGCGCAGTTGCGGCATGGCAAATTTTGTCGAACTCGTTGAAAAATTCGCTCAGGCCCGTCAAAGTGTTGCCGATTGTTGGCAGCGGGTCTTCGGACTGGAATTGGAGATTACAGGATAATGTCACAGCTAGCAGCAGGCGCGGCAATGCCCGACATCGCAATGGAAAAACCCGGCGGCGGAACGGTCAAGCCGTCCGATTTCTCTGGCCGGAAGCTGGTTATTTTCTTCTACCCCAAAGACGACACTCCCGGCTGCACCACCGAAGCGAAGGATTTTTCGGAGCTGCGCGGTGAATTTAATGCGGCTGGCACAGCAGTTCTCGGGGTGAGCAAGGATTCGCCCAAGAAACATCTCAACTTCATCGCCAAGCATAACTTGACCGTCGATCTCGCCACCGATGCAGAGGAAGCCGGCTTGTCCGACACGCTCGGCATCTGGACCGAAAAATCAATGTATGGGCGCAGCTATATGGGCATGGTCCGCACCACCTATCTGGTCGGGCCGGATGGCAAGATCGCGCAAGTGTGGGACAAGGTCAAAGTCAAAGGCCATGCGCAAGCGGTGCTGGAAGCAGCGCAGGCGCTTTGACTGCTATTTGACTGCTATGCGTTCGGTTTCTGCCGCGATCAGGGCGGCGCTCCTTACTCCCGATCCGCGCGCCAAAGTGATGGCGGCGCGCGATGTTGCACGCGAATGGCGGCTCGGGCGGCTGGAATTTTGCTTCGACACCGTCATGCCCGACCGGCCCTCTTGGCCGGAGCAGCCCGAATTGCTCGATCCGCGCGATATGCCGCGCCGAGGCAAGGGCGGTTCGGATAAGAATCGCACCGCCTTGTGGCATGCACTCGCGCATATCGAATTTGTCGCGATTGACCTTGCGCTCGATATGGCGGGGCGTTTCGGCGGTATTATGGGGCGAGAGTTCCTCGGTGATTTTCTGGCGGTCGCGGCTGATGAGGCGATGCATTTTGCTTTGCTTGACCGTAAACTGCGCCAGCTTGGCTGCTATTACGGCGCATTGCCTGCGCATGCCGGACTATGGGAAACGGCGCAGCGCACGGCGGATGATGTGGCGGCGCGGCTGGCAGTGGTGCCAATGGTGCTCGAGGCGCGCGGACTCGACGTAACCCCTGCAATGCTCGAACGCGTGCGTTCTCAGGGTGATGAAAATGGCGCGAAGATCCTCGAACGAATCCTTGACGATGAAATCCGCCATGTGGCGGTGGGCACGAAGCATTTTATCGCAGATTGCGAAAAACGCGGTGAATCGCCCCAAAACCGCTGGAAATCTCTGGTTCAGGAACATTTTCACGGGGGTCTTAAGGCGCCATTCAACGACTCGGCGCGTCTTGCAGCCGGTTTGTCGCGAGACTTCTATGTTGGCCTTGCTTCGTAAAGGAATAGGCCTTTAACCCACAACCACTGAAGCGGCGGTTGGTTCCAAGCACCGTTTCTCCAAGTTTCGAGATTCAGCCCTTAGGGGGGTCGGGTTGCAATATAACAGGGATCCTCACCGGCAAAATGATGCCGGAGAAAAAGGACGGTTTGTGGTCGTACATTCTTTAAAAAGCGGGCTTGCTGCCTTGGCTCTTAGTGTAGCCGGCATGTTTGGCGCAGCCCCCGCGATGGCCAACACTTCCGCTGCCACTGCAGAAATTCCTACGCAAATTCGCGGCGCGCAAGATAATTCGATCGCTGGCGGTGACGAACAGTTCCAGGCCTTGTTTGCCGGTTGGGAATCGCTCGATGGCGATACGGTCCAGGTGCCAGCTCCTACCTCTTCGGTTTCCATTCCCTCGCGCATGCCGCTCAATAATTCGGCGCTGACCAGCAATTACGGCATGCGCACGCATCCGGTTCTCGGTGGCCGCCGCGCACATAAGGGCGTTGATCTGGCAGCTCCGGTTGGTACGCCGATTTATGCGACCGCGGACGGCGTCGTCAGCAAGGCAGAACGTTTCAGCAGCTACGGCCTCTTTGTCTCGATCGAGCATGGCGCGCAGTTGCAGACCCGGTTCGCGCACATGTCGCGGATCGCAGTCGCCGATGGCGAGCGGGTAAAGAAGGGCGATATTATCGGCTACGTCGGATCGACCGGCCGTTCAACCGGCCCGCATCTCCATTATGAAGTTCGCGTTGACGGCGTGGCGGTTAATCCCATTCCCTATATGGTCGAAACCGATGCGCAGGATGCCTATGCTCTTGCACTTGCAGACGGCGGCCGCGGCGGCGAATAAGTTTCTAGCATTTTCCGGTTACCTCGGGTAACCGTTGAAGAGACATCGGAGAGGGTGTCTTTAAGAGGGCAGCGGAGAAATCCGTTGCCCTTTTGCTATTGGGCTTCGCTTTTTCCTTGCCGGGCAGAAAGTGTTGAATAGGGTAGGTTTCGAGAGGAAACCCATGCACCCGATACAACACGCCCAGAGCAAGCCCGATCATCCCGCGATTATCATGGCCGCGAGCGGAGAGATTGTGACGTTCGGCGAGCTTGATGAAGCCGCCAACCGTATCTCCAACTGGCTGCGCAATATGGGGCTGAATGCCGGGGATGCATTTGGCGTGCTGATGGAGAATAATGCCCACTACCACAAAGTTCTGTGGGCATCGCAGCGGTCTGGCACGCTGGCCGTGCCTATCTCCACCCATCTTACTGCGGCGGAAATTGCCTATATTCTCGATGATAGCGACGCCAAGCTGCTCATCACGACGCCGAAGTTTGATGGCATAACCGAACAATTGCCTGCGCTGGGCGCGGATTTGCCGATGCTGGTCTTTGGCCGCGGGGCGGAAGAAACTCTCGCGGCAATGCCGGTCACCCCGGTTGCAGATCAAAGCCTTGGCCTCAATATGCTCTACAGTTCGGGAACGACCGGCCGCCCCAAAGGTATTTTGCCGTCACCGCCGGAGGATCCTGGCGTTCAGGCGCCGAACCCGCTGATGACACTGGCAACCATGCTGTTCAACATCAGCGGCGATGGCAGCGCAATCTATCTGTCGCCCGCGCCGCTGTATCATGCTGCCCCGATTGGTTGGTCGATGACCATCCACCGGCTCGGCGGGACAGTGGTGGTGATGGAGAAATTTGACCCCGAGGAGGCTCTCGCAGCGATCGAGAAATACCGCGTCAATGCCAGCCAATGGGTTCCGACCCATTTCGTGCGGATGCTCAAATTGCCCGAGGAAGTGCGCGCGCGTTACGATCTATCCTCGCATAAGAGCGCGATCCACGCCGCCGCGCCCTGTCCCGCTGACATCAAACGCGCGATGATCGAGTGGTGGGGCCCGATCATCAATGAATATTATGCCGGCAGCGAGGGCAACGGGATGACGATGGTCGCCAGCGCTGACTGGATGACGCACCAGGGGACTGTCGGCCGCGCAATCCTCGGCACGATCCATATTTGTGATGATGATGGCCAGGAAGTCCCCACAGGCGAGGAAGGCGCGGTGTTCTTCGAAAGCCCGCATATCTTCAAATATCACAAGGATGAGGCGAAAACGAAAGAGGCAACTCATCCCAAGGGTTGGACCACGCTGGGTGATATCGGCAAGCTCGACGACGAAGGATTCCTCTATCTGACCGACCGGCGCAGCAATATGATCATCTCGGGCGGGGTGAATATCTATCCGCAAGAGGTCGAAAATCTTCTGGTGAGCCATGACAAGGTGATGGACGCAGCGGTGATCGGCGCGCCCGATCCCGACATGGGCGAAAAAGTCGTGGCGGTGGTGCAGCCGGTGTCGATGGACGACGCGGGCGATGCGCTGGAGGCCGAGTTGATCGAATATCTCTCTGGCTCGCTCGCGCGATTGAAAATACCGCGCCTGTTCGATTTCCGCGCCGAATTGCCGCGTGAGGCGAATGGCAAGCTCTACAAGCGCAAATTGAAGGAAGAATACAAAGCCGCCGCCACGCAGGGAGAGTAAGATGACCGGGACTGTACCGACGATTCGCGGCGATCTGGCCCGCGCAGTGATTGATCCGGCATCCTATGCCGAATGGGACAGTCTGCTTGACACATTTGATAGCATTCGCGCGACCAGTCCGGTGGTGAAAGTGATGCCCGATACAGACGGAGTTTTCGATCCCTTCTGGCTGGTGACCGGCTATGATGAAGTGATGCGGATTTCGAAGGACAACCAGACCTTCCTTAACAATCCGCGCTCTGTGGTGTTCTCGCTCACCGACGGGATCGAATTTGCCAAGGCGATGACCGGCGGTAGCCCGCATATGGTCGCCAGCCTGGTCACTTTCGATGCACCGATCCATATGAAATACCGCAAGCTGACGCAGGACTGGTTCATGCCCAAGAACCTGAAGCAGCTCGAGGATGAAATCCGCGCCATCGCGCGCGACACCGTGCAGCGGCTGGTCGATGCGGGCAGCGAGGTTGATTTTGTTCCGCTCGTCTCCGCGCCCTATCCGCTGCATGTGGTGATGCAGATATTGGGCGTGCCCGAGCAGGACGAGGCGCGGATGTTGATGCTGACCCAGCAAATGTTCGGCGGGCAGGATGATGATCTCAACCAGTCGGGCATGAAGAATTTGCCGCCCGAGGCGATCACGCAATTAGTCGCGGGCGCGGTCAAGGATTTCGAAGCCTATTTCGCTACGCTGACGGCGGAAAAACGCGCCAATCCGACCGGCGATGTTGCAAGCACTATCGCCAATGCCACGGTCGATGGCGAACCGCTGAATGACCGAGATATGATGGGCTATTACATCATCGTTGCGGCGGCGGGGCATGATACCACTTCGGCCAGCACGGCGGGCGCGATGCTCGCTCTGGCGCGCGATCCGGAACAATTCGCGCGGGTCAAGGCGGACCGGTCGCTCCTTGCGGGCATTGTCGAGGAAGCTATTCGCTGGACCAGCCCGGTTCAGCATTTCATGCGCACCGCGGCCGAAGATACCGAGATTGGCGGACAGAAAATCGCCAAGGATGACTGGCTGATGATCAACTATGTCGCGGCCAATCACGATCCGGCGCAATTCGACAATCCGCGCGCATTCGACGCCGCCCGCAGCCCCAACCGGCATCTCGCCTTCGGTGCAGGCGCGCATCAATGCCTCGGCCTGCATCTGGCGCGGCTGGAAATGCGGATCTTGTTCGAGACATTGCTCGACCGGTTGGACAGCGTTGAACTGGCGGGCGAGCCCAAACGCGCCAAATCGACCTTTGTCGGAGGGCTCAAGACGCTGCCGCTGCGGATTACCGCTTCGTGAGCGGCGACCTGCTCGATTTCACTGGCAAGCGCGTGCTGATCGTCGGCGGATCAAGCGGGATCGGCAATGGTATGGCGCAGGCCTTCCGCGCGCGCGGCGCAGACGTGCATGTCTGGGGTACGCGAGGCTCGGCTACGGACTATGCGGATGAGCAAGGCAGCGACCTGACCGGCCTTACCTATGCTTGCGTCAATGTGTCCGAACCTGCATCGGTCGATGCGGCACCCAATTTCGACCGGCTCGATGTGCTGATCCAGTGCCAAGGCGCGGTGCGTTACCGCCGCGCCGAGTTCGAGCGCGAGGGTTGGAACGAGGTAATGGATGTCAATCTCAATTCGGTGATGGACTGCGCGCGGCATCACCATGATGCGCTGGCGGCAGCGCGCGGCGCTATGATCGTGGTCAGTTCGACGGCGGCCTTCCATGCGACCATCGGCAATCCTGCCTATGCGGCCTCCAAAGCGGCGGCGGTTGCGCTGGTGCGGACACTGGCTGCGGCTTGGGCGAAAGAGGGCATCCGCGTAAACGGCATCGCCCCCGGTTTCGTCGCCACCAAAATGACCAAGGTTACCACCGATCATCCCGACCGGTTGGCCGGCGTGTTGGCAAAAATCCCTTTGCGGCGGATGGGCGAACCATCCGAAATGGCGGGCGCAGCGTTGTTTCTCGCCTCGCCGCTATCGTCCTACATCTTGGGGCAAACCTTGGTCGTCGATGGCGGGTTGACCTTATCGTAAAGCGTTGAGCTAACGCACCGAAGTGGCTCAATAATCGCACGCCACTTGCCCGATTTTCCTACCGGAACACCGCGATTTCTGGTAAATAATCCTCATGTATAAAACAAAGATAACGGGGGCGTCCGAACAGTCGGGCGGAATTTCGTGAACCTGTTCGCTGACTAAAAATTTTTCCTTTGCAGTTGCACTTGGGATCATGATTTTACTCGCCATCGCGAAAGTGGTGGTCGTGGGCGATTTGTTCGGCGACGCCGATGTGGATGTCGAACTGGATGCCGACGCGGTCAGCGCTGCACTCGCCTATCGCGCGCAGGCGCCGGTGCTCGACGGGTTGATGAAGGAACTGGGGCTGGATGGTTCCTCGCTCGATGGTCTCGCCAAAGGTGCGGCGATGATTGATGCGGGCAGGGCGCAACCTTCGGTGAAAGAGGCACCGAAGCCAAAGGCGAAACCCGCTCCGAAGGTGGAAGCGCCAGCGGATGATGACGGCGAGTAACCAACGCTCGATCTAAAATCGGGGGCGCTGCGCCAGCTTGGTGCAGCGCCCATTTTTATGCATATGCCTTCGCCAAAAAGCGATCCGCTTCTTTCGGCTTTCTTTGTTTCGCGCTGCATGTCACAATTGGCGCCCAAGCAGGGAAAAGCACAGCATGCGATCACGCGTTAAAGTCCTAGGGGCCATCGGTTTCAGTCTCTCTGCGTTGCTTGCGCCGCAAGCTGTTGCCGCACAGGACACGCTCAGGGCGGATCAGGCCGCGTTCCGCGAGACATATAAAGAGCTTGTCGAAACCAACACGACGCTCAGCAGCGGAAGCTGTACGCTGGCAGCAGAGCGCATGGCAGATCGCCTGAGAGCATCGGGAATGCCCGAAAGTCAGATTACTCTGTTCACCGATGCCGAGCATCCTAAAGAGGGCGGCCTTGTCGCGGTCTATCCCGGGACGTCGAAAACCCTTAAGCCTATTCTCTCGATTGCGCATATCGATGTGGTCGAGGCAAAGCGCGACGATTGGGTTCGTGACCCGTTTGTCCTTATCGAGGAAAACGGTTATTATTACGGTCGCGGCACGGCCGACAACAAGGCGATGGCCGCCACAATGGTCGATACGTTGATCCGCTTTCAGCAAGCCGGATACAAGCCCAAACGCACGGTCAAAATCGCCCTGACATGCGGCGAAGAAACAAACGGAGCATTCAACGGCGTTGAATGGCTCGCGGCAAACAAGCGCGATCTGATCGATGCTGAGTTCGCCCTGAATGAAGGTGGCGGGGGGACCTCCGACGGCAAGGGCAAAGTTGTCGAACAGGCCATCCAGGTTGGCGAGAAGACTTTTGCGACCTACCGCCTCGAAACGCGCAATGACGGCGGTCACAGCTCGGTTCCGAGGCCGGATAATGCGATCTATCAGCTGGCGCATGCGCTGGTTCGGATTGAAGCGCATGAATTTCCGCTGGAAATGAGCGACACCACGCGCACCTATTTCCGCGAAGCTGGTGCAGGCCGCGGAGATGACATTGGCTTGGCCATGGTTGCACTTGCCGCAAACCCGGAGGATGCCGCTTCCGAGGCGATCGTCAATCAGGATCCCTTTCTCCATTCCAACCTTCGCACGACCTGCGTAGCGACGATGCTGGATGGCGGGCATGCCCGCAACGCCCTCGCCCAGCGCGCAGGTGCATACGTAAACTGCCGGATTTTCCCCGGACATTCGGTGGAGGATATTCGCGCCGAACTGGACCGGATCGTTGGCGATCCCGAAGTAACGATCAGCACTCTGTCACCACTGCGCCCCTCGCCGCCTGCCCCGCCGCTCGATCCAAAGGTGATTGGCCCGATGAACGCAGTGGCCGCGAAGTATTTTCCCGGCGTTCCCGTGGTGCCGGTGATGTCGAACGGTTATACCGATGCGACTTTCTTGGGTGCTGTCGGCATTCCCACATACGGAATTCCGGGCGCATGGGGCGATCCGGACGGCAATGGGGTACATGGGCTTGATGAGCGAACCGAGGCCAGATCGCTCTTTGTCGGGCGGGATTATTATTACGATCTCATAAAGACTTATGCGAACTGAATGTTGTTCGGCGGATTTCTAGAGCCGCCGTCTCCCGCCTATCTCAGCAGCCTCTCCGCCATCGCCCTGACATCTGCGCCCATGTCCTCGCGCTCCAGCGCCAGTGCCAGCGTTGCTTCGATGAAGCCGACTTTGCTGCCGCAATCGAAGCGGCGGCCGGCGAAGGTAACCGCGTTGAACGGCTGGGTGCCGATCATTTTGGCCATCGCGTCGGTCAGCTGGATTTCGCCGCCTGCGCCTTTACCTTGATGTTCCAGCGTCCGCATGACTTCGGGCTGGAGGATGTAGCGGCCCGAAACGATCTTGTTCGACGGTGCCTGATCGCGCGGCGGTTTTTCGACCAGCCCCTTCACTTCGGTCAGCGCGCCCGCTGATACGCCGGGGTCAATTACGCCGTAGCTGGAGACATCCTCCATCGGCACTTCCAACACGCTAATCAGATTGCCGCCGACTTCATTATAGGCTTCGACCATCTGTTTCATGCAGCCGGTTCCGCCGCCCTTTTGCGCGACCATCAATTCGTCGGGCAGCAGGATCGCGAAGGGCTCATCGCCGACAATTGCGCGCGCGCACCAGATTGCATGGCCGAGGCCGAGCGGAACCTGCTGGCGCACGGTAATGATATCGCCAGGCGTGGCGCGCGTCGCGTCGAGCACCGACATATCCTTGTGCCGCTCGCCCATCGTTGCCTCCAGCTCGAACGCGACGTCGAAATGTTCGACAATCGCGGTTTTGCCGCGTCCGGTGACGAAGATCAGCTGCTCGATCCCCGCCTCGCGCGCTTCGTCCACCGCATATTGGATCAGCGGGCGGTCGACGATCGGAAGCATTTCCTTCGGGATTGCCTTGGTTGCAGGCAGGAAGCGCGTGCCGAGACCCGCAACGGGGAAAACGGCTTTCTTGATCGGTTTGTGCTGGCTCATAATATCTCGAATAGACGGGTTGAATTGCTATGCGTCAACTAGTGTCGCCAGATTTCGTTATCGTTACTCTTGCTCCGATGGGCATTGCGGCTAAACCGCTTGGATGGACAAGATAATCATTCAGGGCGGAAAACGCCTGTCGGGCACGATTCCCATCTCTGGCGCGAAGAATGCGGCGCTGACGCTGATCCCCTGCGCGCTGCTGACTGAAGAGCCGCTGACCTTGCGCAATTTGCCGCGGCTCGCCGATATTGACGGGTTCCAGCATTTGATGACCCAGTTTGGCGTGTCGACCGGGATTCGCGGCAACCGCCCCGAAGAGTTCGGGCGTGTGGTCACCTATGAGGCGGCACGGCTGACCTCCACCGTTGCGCCCTATGATCTGGTGCGAAAGATGCGCGCGTCGATTTTGGTGCTCGGTCCGATGTTGGCGCGTGCGGGTGAGGCGACCGTGTCGATGCCCGGCGGTTGTGCGATCGGTAACCGCCCGATCGATCTCCATTTGAAGGCGATTGAGGCAATCGGCGGCGAAATTGAGCTGGCGGCGGGCTATGTCCGCGCCCATGCGCCCGATGGCGGATTGCCCGGCGGCGATTTTGATTTTCCGGTGGTGTCGGTTGGCGCGACCGAGAATGCACTGATGACAGCGGTGCTCGCCAATGGCACCAGCCGCCTGTTCAACGCCGCACGCGAGCCAGAGATTGTCGATCTGTGCAATCTGCTGGTTGCGATGGGGGCGGAGATCGAAGGCATCGGCACTTCCAATCTGACGATCCACGGCGCGAAAAAGCTCAACGGCGCGACCTACAAGGTGATGGCCGACCGGATTGAAGCGGGTTCCTACGCCTGCGCCGCCGCGATCACCGGCGGTGAAGTGCGGCTCGAGGGCGCCAATGCCGAGGAAATGGGCGCAACGCTCCATGCGCTCGAAGCGATTGGCTGCGAAGTGACCAGCGACAAGCATTCGGTGACGGTGGCGGCGAATCGCCCGCTCAAAGCAACCAATCTGACCACCGCACCCTATCCCGGGCTCGCAACCGATATGCAGGCGCAATTGATGGCGCTGCTGTGCAAAGCCGAAGGGACCAGCGTGCTCAAAGAAACGATCTTCGAAAACCGCTATATGCATGTGCCCGAACTGGCGCGGATGGGCGCGGATATCGAAACATCGGGCCGCACCGCGATTGTGAAGGGCGTGAAGACGCTGACTGGCGCGGAAGTGATGGCAACCGATCTGCGCGCCTCGATGAGCCTGGTGATCGCGGGACTCGCCGCCGAGGGCGAAACACAGGTCCGTCGCCTCTATCACCTCGATCGCGGATATGAACGGCTGGAGGAAAAACTGCAGCTCGTTGGTGCGGATATCGAGCGGGTTGGTGACGACTAGGCTGTTCGCAGCCGTTCCACCAGCCAAACCCTGATTGCGCTGGCTAGACCGGGCGAAGTGGGCGCTTTGATCCGTTCGGCATCGATTCGTCCGACCAATGCATTGATAGGCACACCTTCTGCTTCTGCCGCTTCTTTCAGCATATCCCAAAATAGCGGTTCGAGGCTGATCGAGGTCTTGTGCCGGTCGATCTGGACAGAAAATTTGACCGGCGGGTGGTAGGGTGTTTCGCTCATGTCGGGCACTCTATCACCGCACCCCATATCAATACATATGTTGGCCGCCGTTGATGCTCATGGTCGAACCGGTCACGAAACCGGCATTGTCGGAACATAAGAACGCCACGCCGCGGGCGATTTCACCGGCATCGCCCAGACGGCCAACGGGGATCTTTGCGACAATTTTTTCAAGGACCGGCTCGGGCACGGCGGCAACCATGTCGGTATCAATATAGCCTGGCGCGATCGCGTTGACGGTCACGCCGAATTTCGCGCCTTCCTGCGCCAGCGCTTTGGTGAAGCCGTGGATGCCCGATTTGGCGGCGGCATAATTGACCTGGCCATATTGACCGGCTTGTCCGTTGATCGAACCAATGTTGACAATCCGGCCCCATTTGCGGTCGCGCATACCGGGGAAGCAGGCTTTGGCCATGTTGAAGCAGCCGCCGAGATTGATCCGCATCACCTCGTTCCAATCGTCGAAGCTCATCCGGTGGAGCGTGCCGTCGCGAGTGATGCCGGCATTATTGACCACCACATCGACCGGGCCGACTTCGGCCTCGACCTTGGCGCAGCCAGCAAGGCAGGCCTCATGGTCGCCAACGTCCCATTTATAGGTTGCGATGCCGGTTTCCGCAGTGAAATTGCGCGCAGCCTCGTCATTGCCGCCATAGTTAGCCACTACGGTCATGCCGCTATCGCGAAGTCGTTCGCAGATTGCCCGTCCAATACCGCGTGTTCCGCCCGTAACGATTGCCACTCTACCCATGTTGTCCAGCTCCCATGACTATTCCGGTTTGGGAATTTAATAGGCGAAGTTGAGGCCAAGGCAAAGAAAAACCCCGCCGGAGCGGGGTCAATGCATAGCAATTCCGTAACGGAAATAGCGGTTAGAAGCGGAACTGGGTTCCCACATAGACAGCCTGGCTATCCTGCACATTGTCGGTCAGCGGGTCGAGCCGTTCACGCTCCTGTGACAACCTAACACCTGCGGTTACATCCAGATTTTTGGTTACGCGGTAAGCGCCGCCAAGATCGAAGGATTGGTCGCCATTGCCGCCAATCGTTCGCGGAGAACGTCCGACATTGACTTCGTTTTCAACCGCGATGCGGGTTTTGAACCGGCTCGGTTTGTCCTTCACGCCTTCCGATGGCTGGTAGTCGGCGAGATCGGGCATTTCCAGATTGCGGATACCAGCGGGCAAGCTCGGCGTCTTGGCAAAGCCCTGATAACCGCGGGCAATGCCGAGGTTGTAGCGTGTCGGATCAATCGCAACCCTGCCATTGCCGATGGAAGTCTGCGCCAATGCAGTGGCTTTCTGTACCGAAAGCGACTGCGCAGTCTGGTCGTTCACGCGAATGGCCACGGTGACAGTCTTGTCGCGCAACGCGCCCGTTCCTGCCGGGGTGAAGCCGACATTAAGCCCTTTCGAGCGAATATTTTCTGCAACACGGCGGGCCAGTGCTGCATCAACTGTCGCCGGGGTAAAGGGTGCGAATTCCGAAGACGGAGCAGTAACACCGGAACCGGCATTTCCGCCCAGCGCGAACACGGCGCTCGGCACAGCAAGCGCGACAGCTGCGGCGGCGCCAAGCACCAGCCCCATCTTGCCAAATCCTGCCATGTTGTCCGGCTTTGCCATTAGTTCGCCCTAAGTTCCTGTCCCATATTGGCCGCAATGGCCTTAACCCATCCTGACCGACTTTTCGTGGAGTCGGCCTTTCTTCAGTGATTTTGATAGAAACATGACAAGCACTTGGCCAGCTTTTCCACAAGCAAAAACTTAAGTGTTGTAAGACTGTTGCAAGACTCCCACAGAATCGCCCAGTTAAGCGGTCATTCACCGGCATTGCGCGCTAGGACGCAGGTGAAGCTGCGGGTGAAGCAATATTCAGCCGTGTTTTCGTCAATCGAGGCGCCGCTATAGCTTGCCGCACAATGGTGGTGGGCTATAGAGATGCAAAGACCCTCCGTTTCTGCGGAAGGTATACGACCGGCAAATAGGATGATCTGGAACTCTCATGACCGCACATCGCATTAACACCACTCGTATCACTCGGCTGCTTATTTCCGCAGCAGCAATCGGCGGCCTGGCGGCTTGCGGTGGCGGTTCGGGTCGCCCGTCGGCGGATATTGCGGCGTCGCAAGTCTCGACCATCGGGGTCAATTCCTATCTGTGGCGCGCCGCGCTTGAAACCGTCAGTTTCGCGCCGCTGCTTCAGGCCGACAGTGCGGGCGGTGTAATCGTGACCGATTGGCATGCAAACCCGAGCAATCCGGGAGAACGGGTCAAGCTGACAGTAACCATTCTTGACCGCGATTTGCGCGCCGATGCGCTGCGCGTTGCAGCCAGCCGCCAAGTGTCACAGAATGGTGCATGGGTCGACGCACCGGTTCAGGCTGCGACGGTCCAGAAGCTGGAAGATATTATCCTGACCAAGGCGCGCGACCTTCGCCGTCAATCTATATCCGGCTAAACGGACCCAAATCTTATGAGTGACAGTCGTTTCGAATCCCGCTTCGATCCGGGGCAGGCCGATGAACGCTGGCAACGCGCGTGGGATGAAGCGCGCTGTTTCGAGGCGGATAGCAACAGCGACAAGCCGAAAAGCTTTGTGCTCGAGATGTTTCCCTATCCATCGGGCCGCATCCATATCGGCCATGTGCGTAATTACACTATGGGCGATGTGCTGGCGCGCTATAAAAAGATGCGCGGGCACGAAGTGCTGCATCCGATGGGCTGGGATGCCTTCGGGATGCCGGCGGAAAATGCCGCGATGGAAAAGAATGTCCATCCCGGCGGCTGGACGCGCGACAATATCGCCAACATGAAGGCGCAATTGAAGCGGATCGGCTTCGCGCTCGATTGGAACCGCGAGTTTGCAACCTGCGATCCTGAATATTACGGCCATGAACAGGCGCTGTTTATCGATCTGTTCAACGCAGGCCTCGTTTACCGCAAGGAAAGCGAAGTCAATTGGGACCCGGTCGACAACACCGTTCTCGCCAACGAACAGGTGATCGACGGTAAAGGCTGGCGCAGCGGCGCGCAGGTCGAAAAGCGCAAATTGAGCCAGTGGTTCCTCAAGATCACCGATTTTGCCGAGGAATTGCTCGACGGTCTGGGTGATCTGGAAAACTGGCCCGACAAGGTCCGGCTGATGCAGGAAAACTGGATCGGCAAATCGCAGGGCCTGCAATTCGCCTTCGATCTATCCAATGGCAAGAAGGTGGAGGTCTATTCGACCCGGCCCGATACGATTTTCGGGGCAAGCTTTGTCGCGGTCGCGGCTGATCATCCGATTGCGCAAGGCGTTGCTGAAACCAGCGCCGAGGCGAAGGCCTTTATCGAATTGTGCAAGGCGGGCGGAACTACGGCGGCGGAGCTGGAAACGGCGGAGAAGCTCGGCTTCGATACCGGCATCAAGGCGGTCCATCCGATCACCGGCGGCGATCTGCCCGTTTATATCGCCAATTTTGTATTGATGGATTACGGCACTGGCGCGGTGATGGGCGTGCCCGGGCACGATCAGCGCGATTTTGAATTCTCGACCAAATATGGCCTGCCGATCCTACGCGTTGTCGCGGGCAAGGATACGCCGCCTGACGCGCCGATGAGTGAAGCGGAATCGGGTGACGGGGTGCTGGTCAATTCTTCCTTCCTCGACGGTATGGCTGTTGATGACGCGAAGGCGCTGATTGTTGCCCGCGCCGAAGAAGGCGGCTGGGGCGCTGGCAAAACCGTCTGGCGGCTGCGCGATTGGGGCGTGTCACGCCAACGCTATTGGGGCACGCCGATCCCCTTCATTCACTGCCTGAAATGCGGCGTAGTGCCTGCGCCGAAGGAAAGCCTGCCGATTGTCTTGCCCGAGGATGTCGATTTCCAGACGCCGGGCAATCCGCTGGTCCGTCATCCAACATGGAAACACACCCGCTGCCCGACTTGCGGCGGCGAGGCAGAGCGAGAAACCGACACGCTCGACACTTTTGTCGATTCGAGCTGGTATTTCCTGCGCTTTGCCAGCCAGCCGGGTGACCAGCCGTTCGACCGCGAAGAATTGGCCAAATGGCTGCCGGTCGAACAATATATCGGCGGGATAGAGCACGCGATTCTGCATCTGCTCTACGCAAGGTTCTGGACCCGCGCGCTGAAGCATATCGGCCTGATCGATGTTGAGGAGCCCTTCGCCAGCCTTTTTACGCAGGGGATGGTGACGCATGAGACCTATTCCCGGCGCGAAGACGGGCGGGATGTTTTTTATACGCCAGGTGAAGTCAATCGCGGCGGTGAAAGCGCTGTCCTGAAGGCAGACGGCGCGCCGGTCGAAATAGGCCGCGTCATCAAGATGTCGAAGTCGAAGAAAAACGTCGTCGACCCCGATGAGATTATCGCCAATTACGGCGCAGACGCGGTCCGCTGGTTCATGCTGTCCGACAGCCCGCCAGAACGCGATCTGCCGTGGTCCGAAGCCGGGATCGAAGGTTGCTGGCGCTTCGTCCAGCGGTTGTGGCGCTTGTTCGGCGGGTTCGATGCAATTGCTTCAGGCGAAGACAAGGCGCTGCTGCGCAAGACGCACCAGACCGTTGCTGCGGTGGCTGACGATATCGAAGCCTTGTCGTTCAACAAGGCGGTCGCGCGTCTTTACGAACTGACCGGCGCTATCGAGAAAGCTGCGCCCTCTGCCAGCCGCAATGAAGCGACCCGCACGGTGTTGCTGCTCACCTCCCCAATGATGCCGCATCTGGCGGAAGAGGCATGGCAAGGTCTTGGGGGCGAAGGCTTGATCGCCGAAGCGGCGTGGCCAGAAGTCGATCCGGCGCTGCTGGTCGATGACGAAGTTACCATTGCGATCCAGCATAAGGGCAAACTGCGCGATACGCTGACGGTGGCCAAAGGTCTGCCCAAAGAGGAGCTCGAAGCGCTTGCACTTGCGAGCGAGAAGGTCCAGCGTTCGCTTGATGGGGCGGAGGTTCGCAAAGTGATTGTTGTGCCTGACAGGCTGGTCAATATCGTGACATGATGCGGTTTATACTGGCCATCATTGCGCTTATGTCGCTCTCAATGCCGCTTGCAGGTTGCGGTTTGCAGCCGATGTATGCCGGCGGCGCCAATGGCGCGGTGGCGCAAGGGCTGGGCGCAATCGAGGTTGCCCCGATCGAGGGGCAGGCCGGTTGGTTGGTCCGCAATGCCCTGCGCGACAGATTGTCCGCAGCACCGGTTGGCACGCCGCGCTACCGGCTTGATGTCCGGCTCGATGACAAGCTCGAAGGGTTGGGCGTGCTCGGCGATGACACAATTGGCCGCGAGCGCCGTGTGCTTCGCGCACGATATCAATTAGTAAGCTTGGTAGATGGCAAGATTCTTCTTGATGCAAGTGCCGGATCGGATGCGGGTATCGACGTCGTGTCGAGCGAATATGCCACCATTGCCGCCGAGCAGACCGCACTCGAAAATCTGTCGCGCGAGATCGCCAGCCGGATTGTAACACAGCTTGCGCTAACGCTCCGCAGTCAGCCGTGAAAGCGACCCAACGCGACTTTATCGCCAATGCAGCCCGCGCCGCGAAACAATGCCAGCTGTTCTTTTTCTGCGGCCCTGACGAAGCGGGTGCCTCTGCGGCCGCCAATAAAATCATATCCTTGCTCGACGAGCCCGGCGAAAAAGTCGAAATATCTGGTGCATCCTTAAAAAAGGATCCCGTCCTTCTCGGCGATGAAGCGCGGTCGGGATCCTTGTTTGGCACGTCACGGCATATTGTTGTCAGGGCCAGCGGGGACGAGGCCTGCGAAGCGGTGGAGAATTTGCTACAAGGCTCGGGCCAAGCGTGCCCAGTCTTGATTGTTGCTACGTCAGCAACCGAAAAATCGCGCACCGCCAGATTGCTGGAAAAACGCGGCGACGCACTGGTCGCGATGTTCTGGCCGCCCGATCTCGGTTCGGTCACTTCTACTGTCCGGACCTTGGCTGATACCGCCGGTTTGCAGCTTAACGGTGATATCGCCGAACGGATTGCGCGCGCGGCGGGGCTCGATATCCGTCTGGCGCAGTCGGAGGTCGAAAAGCTCGCACTTTATCTCGATGCCTCCCCGCAATCGCCGCGCAGCGTGACGTTGGATATGCTGGATGCGATTGGGGCGAAGACCGAAGATGACGGGTTCATGCCGGTGGTCAACGCGGTCCTATCGGGGGAAACGCAGAAGTTGCAAGCCGAATTGCAGCGAATGCACGAGATTTCGCTTAACCCGGTCGGGCTGATGCTGGCCTTCGAACTCCGGGCCGCCCAA
>JBATLU010000238.1:0-2414 GCA_049289475.1 Pontixanthobacter sp.
CTACCAAGCGCACCTTTCGGCTTTCCGGTCGTGCCGCTGGTATAGAAGATAGTCGCAGAATCCTCGGGCGCGATACTGACTTCTGGTATATTCGCATCGGGCAAATGAGCCCAATCGTGCGGTGAACCAATGATTGTTTCCAGTTTTCGTACAGTCTGATCCGACGTTTCCGATCGCGTGACGATGACCGCGGATAGATCCGGACAATCGACGCGATGCGGCGCAATCCTTTCCCACCGTTCGGCGTCACAAATAAGCAGCCTTGCACCCGAATCTGCGAGGCCGAAGGCGAGTTCATGCCCCGTCCACCATGCATTGAGCGGCACGCAAATTGCACCGATCGCAGTCACCGCGAAAAATGCGACCGGCCATTCAGGCAGATTGCGCATGGCCAATGCAACCCTGTCGCCCTTTTCAATTCCGCTGCTGCGCAATTCGGCGGCAAGGCTGGCCACCGCGCGGTACCACGCCTCGTATGTCACCCGTTCATCTTCATAGATCGTAATTAGCCGCTCGCCATGCCCGCGCGCATGATCTGCCAGCACCCGCAGTGACGAAGGAGCATTCTTCCACGTGCGGGTTGGGATGCCGCGAATGTCGAGTGTTTCCATCTCGAAAGTCTGGCCCGGCCCGCACAGATCCGCTTCGATCCGCGCCAAAGACTTAGCCGGCCAGCCTGCGGGCGGCACCCACTGCCATGGGGCCAATGCCTCTGTTTCAAAACGATTCAAACCATCTCTCCCATTCGGGTGTGTTTTATTCTGCAACTGATGCTAGGTCGGTTCGGCAACGCGCTCAAGCGCCATGCTAGGGAGAGAGAATGTTGACACCGTTTAATTGCGCCGACCCTGCATCACTGGGCTTCGATCCGGGCAGGTTGGACCGCATCCCTCACTTCCTGAAGAACAACTATATCAGCAATGGCCGCCTCCCCATGACCCAATTGGTCGTCGCGCGGGATGGGCAGCCCGTGTTCTACGATGCGCAAGGAACGATGGGGGAGAACCGCGACGCTCTGCGCGATGACGCAATCTTCCGTATTGCCTCGATGACAAAGCCGGTCACGTCGGTGGCATTCATGCAACTGGTCGAACAATGCCAAATCGCGCTTGAGGACCCCGTCAGCAAAGTTATTCCCGAATTCGGTGACTTGAGAGTCTATGCAGGCGGCGGTGGATCGTTGCCATTCGCACCGGGCGGCAAGGCCACGCCAATGCGTTTCATTGACCTGCTCACCCATATGTCCGGGCTTACCTATGGCTTACAAAACCGGACCAATATCGACGCGGTGTATCGCGACCACAATCTCGATTTCGCGCGCAATTCGCATGATTCAGATGCCTACATCAAAATCCTCGCGGACTTGCCCTTGGAATTTGCGCCCGGACAGGGCTGGAATTATTCGGTCGCTACCGATGTTCTCGGGATCGCAGTGGAACGGCTTTCTGGTATGCGGCTGGGTGAGTATTTCGCGAAACACATATTCGCCCCGCTTGGCATGACTGACACCGCATTCGGTGTCGCCGGCGATAAAGCCGAACGGCTCGTCGATGCCTATCAGTATGCACCCGGAAAACCGGCCAAGATGATCGATGCCGGACCTGGCAGCAAGTTGGCGCAGGACGGCCGGTTTGACAGCGGCGGCGGCGGCCTGTGCGGAACAATCGCCGATTATCACCGCTTCGTAACGATGCTGGCTAATGGCGGCACTCTGGATGGCTCCCGTATCCTCAGCCCGAAAACGCTGCGGCTGATGCGCACCAACCATCTGCCCGACGGCGCTGACTTGACCGATATGTCGAGCAGCCTGTTTTCCGAAGCCAACAATGCCGGGACCGGTTTTGGCCTCGGCTTTGCAATGGTTATCGACCCGGCAAAAACGCTCATGCCGTCAAGCATGGGTGAATTTTATTGGGGCGGCGCCTACTCGACCGCTTTCTTCGTCGATCCGGTGGAGGCCATCACGATGGTCTTTATGACGCAGGTCTACCCTTCCAGCAGCTATCCCATACGCCGTCAGCTCAAAACGCTCATCTATGCCGCGCTAGCGGACAGCCGGGCCTGACGCCCTCCCACTCCAACGATCTCAATACATAACTAGGAGAACCCCGATGACTTCCCCCATTCGCACCGAGCGCCACGACGATGTTTTGGTAATCATCTCCGACAATCCTCCGGTGAACGCTCTCGGCCGTCACGTCCGGCAGGGGCTGAAAGACGGGATCGAACTCGCATTGTCCGATGACAGTGTCAAAGCTGTGGTGATCCGATGCGACGGGCGAACGTTCTTTGCCGGTGCTGACATTACAGAATTCGGTAAGCCGCCGGTCGGCCCCAACCTTCCCGAAACTCTCGACGCGATGGAGGCAAGCGACAAGCCAGTGGTGGCCGCGATCCACGGGACAGCACTGGGC
>JBATLU010000239.1:0-2653 GCA_049289475.1 Pontixanthobacter sp.
CCCGAGATGACCGCTGTGTCGAACCCGAACAGGAACCCTGCCAAGGCGGCAATCAGTGCCCATGTACTGCTCTTGCCCATATCAAATCTAGCCTTTGGTAATTCTGCAAATCCTCTCAGACATGCTATTTCTGGGATTGCTTGTTTCCACTGGACAACAAACGAAAGCCCCACGCGGGAAGCGTGACTGTATCACCCGCCCTGATGCTGACAGCTGTGCCAGTCTGGAATTCACTATAGTCACCAGCAGGTAAGGCATCGGCCAGAACCGCCGACACGGGACGGCCGGACAAATTGAACAGGCCGAGCACCTTGTTGCCTTCTTCCTGACGGACCCAAGCGAACAATTGCTGCGGCTGGTCATTCTCCACCTTTTGCATCCGAGCGCCCCATTGGGCATTTTCCAGCGCCCCATTGGCCTTGCGGAATGCGATCAGATCCTTAAGCAACTGGCCGTAAGCGCAGTCCTTCCCTTGGCTCCAGTCAATCGGATCCTTCTCGAAGAATTCGAGCCGCTTGCCGTTGCAGGCCTCCTGGCCGTTGTGGACCATAGGGATACCCTCGCTGGTGAAGCTGAGCGCGGTGAACGCCTCCAGAGCAGGGCCGAAATTCTCGCGCATGGTGCCTTCCCACGCATTGCTGTCGTGGTTTTCGATATAGGGCATCCGCATCGCTTCTGGCGCCCATGCGCTCTCGTTTTCGGCATAGTAGCCATAGAGCGCGGTCGCATCGGCTTTGCCTTGCGCAATATTTTTGACGGTTACATGCCATTCCCATGCATAGACACCGTCAAAGGCGCGGCGGGTCATTTCGGAAGATTTCCATTCTGCCAGCATAAACACAGGCTTGATCGCGTTCAGCCGCGCGCGTGCTGTTTCCCAGAAATCGAGTGGGACATATCCTGTCACGTCGGCGCGGTAGCCATCAATATCGAATTCGCGCACCCAATATTCCATTGCTTCGCCCACATGTTTGCGCACGCCGGGCTTGCTCCAGTCGAGATCGATTACATCTGACCAATCCCACCAAGGGGTCGGGCGGAAATCACCCTTCCAGTCCTTCTCGTACCAATCGGGATGCTCCTTCGCCATCGCATTGTCCCACGCAGTATGGTTGGCCACGAGATCGAGAATGACTTTAAAACCCTGATCATGCGCGGCCGTCACAAAGTTGCGAAGGTCATCCTCGGTGCCGAATTCGGGATTGACCGCATAATAATCCTGCACCGCATAGGGCGAGCCCAGCGTGCCTTTACGGTTTTCCCTTCCAATCGGATGGATCGGCATGAGCCAGATAATATCTACGCCCAGTTTCTCAAGTCGCGGTAGTTCTCTCTGCGCGGCGGTAAAGGTGCCTTCTTTGGTGAACTGGCGGGTGTTGATTTGATAGAGCACCGCATTACGTGCCCAGTCGGCATGTTGCAGTTCGGTATAAGGCTTGGGCTGCCACGCGCTGTCGTCCATCGGAACGGTGGATGTTTCCCCGGCAACGGCGCAGCCCGCGCTGGCAGAAATCAGGGCTAGGGCGCTGAGGCCCAGAAACAATGTCTTCATGGTGATACTCCTGTATCTTCACCGGCTACGTGGACGCGCATCATCGCCAAGGCGGCAAGCACCAGCGTTCCGGCGGCGAAGGCCATCGTCCAGATCGGTTCGTTGGGAAAAAAGGCTTTCATGATCGAGCCCATGACGGTCGCGACCAGCAATTGAGGGATCACGACGAATACATTGAACAGCCCCATATAAATGCCCAATTTGGCTTGCGGCAAACTGCTGGCGAGGATCGCATAAGGCATCGCGAGGATTGATGCCCAAGCGATTCCGATGCCGACTTCGGCAATGAGCAAAAGTTGCGGATCACGGATTACAAAGAAGCTGGCATAGCCCATCGCGCCACACAGCAGCCCGAACATATGGGTCTTGGCCTTGCCGAATTTCCGGCCAAGGAAAGGAAGCAATGTCAACGCTGCAACGGCTGCAACGCCGTTGTAGGTCGCGAACAGCCACCCGACCCAGTTTGCGCCCTCATTATAGGCTGTGCTGGCAGTGTCGCTGCTGCCAAACACATATTGCGTGACAACGGGGGTGGTGTTGATCCACATGATAAACAGCGCAGACCAACTGAAGAATTGTACCAGTGCAAGCTTCTTCATAATATCCGGCATACCGGAAAAATCGCCGACAATGCTGGTCAGCATGCCGGTAGTGTTGCCCTGTTTAGCCATCGAGATCGCAATGGCGCTTAGGATACCATAGGCAGCGAGCAATCCGCCGAGCAGATAGACTTCCTTCTCCAGCGAAAATGCGGAAACCGCCGCCGCAACCGCTGCGCCTGCGGCAATCCAGATTGCGCAATTAAGATAGCTTTTGGATGCAAGCGCGCGGATCGGCTGATCCAATGACGCTCCTTGTTGCTCCTCGCCGAATTCGGCCATTTGCTGCGGGCTGTATTCCTGCGTGGTCGCCACGGTAAACATCACCGAAAGGAACAAGGCTGCACCACCAATCCAGAATGCGTAGCGCACGCTATCGGGAATTCCGCCATCGGCAGCGGCATTTGAAACCCCCATCCAAGTCATCACCTCTGGAATAATCGACCCCATCACGGCACCTGCGCCGATGAAAGCTGTTTGCACCGCATAACCTGCCGTGTGC
>JBATLU010000240.1:0-7800 GCA_049289475.1 Pontixanthobacter sp.
CCGGGTCGGTTGCCCACCAGTCCCACAGTGCCTTCGCCGCGCTTTCAGGCACAACACCAAGTTCGCCAAGCTTCTCGGTCGCATGCGCTTCGATCTCGAACCAGATGCGGTAGCGTGCCTCTGGTTCCCAGATGGCAGACATTGCAGGGCGGGAATAACGCGGGACCATGGTGAACTCCGAATTTGGGTAAGCGATTCTGTCGCTGAATGTGGTGCACAGGCGGCTAAGGTGGTGGACACCCAATGGCAAGGGGTGGGCAGGTCACAATCGGGCGAAAACCGTTCAAGATTTTGTTCCTGCTCAACATCGCATGACAAATAGTGATACTGGTAAGTAATGTTTGGTTGAAACAATTTGGACAGGCTGTAGTCTACAAAATGCAACAGTTTCGCAGGTTTGGCGGGCATAATTCTACAGGGGCATTGCATGCATAAATTCGCTGGCATCAGCGTTATCGCCTTGATGGCGGCGTCCACCCCGGCATGGGCCGGGGAAGAGGTCCGTTATGAAAAGGCCCCTGATTGGGTGCAAATTGCTGACATAGGGGCTCCATCTGGTAAAACCGGTCCGTCTGAAATCCTGTTTGACTGGCAACACCGGCTCGATGGCGGGATGGTGCAAACTTATCAAGATCGTGCAGTTCGGATCGACAATCTCGCGGCACTGACATCAGAAGGCACGCTCCAGATCGATTGGTCGCCCGACAAGGGAGATTTGTTTGTCCACCGGCTGGAAATCATCCGCGACGGCAAGGCAATCGATCTCGTCGCTGAGGGCGCAGAGTTTGAAGTGTTAAGGCGCGAGCAAGGGCTTGAGCAGCGGCTGCTCGACGGTCGGCTGACCGCGACAATGGCCGTTCCCGGCTTGCAGGAGGGCGATATTCTGCGCGCTGCCTATAGCACCACCAATGCCGATCAGGCGCTTGGTCAGGAAATGCAGGCGCTGCAATATCTCCCGCCCGATCCGTTCAGAGTGGCGCAGGGTAGGGCAATAGTAAGCTGGCCCGAAGGTTCAGATGTGGTGTGGCGGGCTGGCCCCGATGTCACTTTGGCTGAACCTAAACTGGTAGGCGGTTTCGAATATCTGACCGTTTCACTACCCATCGCCAAGCGCGATGAAATGCCGAGCGACGCCCCATCGCGCTTCAACGCCGCACCAATTTTGCGTGTTGGCACTTTTGACAGCTGGGAGGAATTGTCGCGCGTAATGGCACCGCATTTCATCGCTGCCGCGCAAATTGCGCCCGATGGCGGCGTTGCGACTGAGGCGGCGCGAATCATGGGGGAAACGGACAATCCGCTGAAACGGACAGAGCTTGCCGTCCGGCTGGTGCAGGATCAGGTCAGCTATTTGCTCAATGGTCTCGATGGCGGGAACTATCTGCCGCAAGCTGCTGAAGAAACATGGGACAAGCGCTACGGAGATTGCAAGGCAAAGTCGGTTTTGCTGCACGCATTGCTCAACCAGATGGGGATCGCTTCAAATGTCGTCTTGGTCAGCTCGCAAGGCGGTGATGCCATGCCTGACCTGCTGCCGATTCCGGGCAATTTCGATCATATGATTGTGCGCGCGACGGTTGGCGGGGTCGATTATTGGCTCGACGGCACCAGCACCGCGACGCGTGTTGCCAATATGGCAAAGGTTCCCGCTTTTTATTATGCGCTTCCGCTGACCGCAGCGGGCGCCGATCTGACCCCGATAACTGACCGCGAACAACCCAACCCAGACATGAATATTGCGGTGAAATTTGACCATTCGGCGGGGATCGATTTGCCGCTCACTTATGAAATACGGATGGAAATTTCCGGCGCGCAGGGCGCTGGCCTACGGGCGGTTGTCGATGAAGCCGATCCCGAATTCAAGAAACAGATGATCCGTAGTTTTGGCGGCGACATGACCAAGGGCGGGCAGGTTACCGACGTATCAATGACGTATGACAATGAAACCGCCATCGGAACCATATTGGTCCACGGGGTTGCCGATTCGGAATTTCAATTTGACGAGGGCAAGATAAGCCTGTCGCTAGGCAGTGTCGGCAAGAGCGAAGACTTTTCGCCCAACCGGGTTCGCCCGAAGTGGCGCGATATTCCGATTGCCACCAGCGGACCGGCCAGAAACCGGATGTCGATGGAAATGACCCTGCCAAACAATGGCGAAGGTTTTTCGCTGAGAGGGACCGAGCAGCTCGAAGATAGCTACGCAAATTCAAGGGTGGTTAGAAAATCGAGCAAAATTGGTGCGGTGGTATTTATCGAGGAAGAACAAATTTCTCGAGTGGGCGAAATCGCCGTGGCGGAACTTCCGGCTGCGCGTCAGGCTGCCTTGCGGATTTCAAAGGCAGACCTTGAGCTTGATGCTCCGGCCGATTCCGTATGGCGCTGGGAATTGGCTCCGAAAGAGCTGGCGGCACGGACTAAGAAAGCCGCTGATGCCTATGATTTCGCGGTCGAACAGGCGGATTTGGATGATTTCGGCCCGCTGAAGGCGCGCGC
Organism: Pontixanthobacter sp.; assembly: GCA_049289475.1. Classification (GTDB taxonomy): domain Bacteria; phylum Pseudomonadota; class Alphaproteobacteria; order Sphingomonadales; family Sphingomonadaceae; genus Pontixanthobacter. Next base: position 2,494 of record JBATLU010000240.1, read on the forward strand.
GCGTTTCCATTGGCTTACCTATGATTTTGCCAGTGCGATCAAAGACTACAACGCCGTAATTGATGAGGAGCCGAGCGAGGCGCTGTATCTTGACCGGGCGAGTCTGTTTGAATCGCTGGGCAAGATGAATGATGCGATTGCCGATGTCGAGGCCGCTTATGAACTCTCGCCCGAAAACACTACCGCCTATTATCTGGCGCAAATGATGGCGCGGGCGGGCAAGGCCGATGATGCGTTGAGCTTGCTCGATGCGCTTCCGGTTTCGGAAGATGAGATTGACGGCATGGTCGATGCCCGCTCGATTGTACTCGGGCTGGCAGGCGATGTTGATAGCGGTCTAGAATTGATCAGCAACCGTCTGACCGAGCGGTCGGACAATCCCGAATTGCTCAATGCGGATTGCTGGTTCCGCGCGCTTCACAAGGTTGCGCTCGATGATGCGGTCAGCCTGTGCAATCGTGCGGTCGAGCGCGCATCTAGCCCGGCGCCGGTGCTCGATAGCCGTGCGATGGTGCATTACCGGCGCGGCGATCTGGTCAACGCGCTGGCCGACGTTGATGCGGCGTTGAAATTGAGTCCCGAACTGTCGGCTTCGCGGTATTTGCGCGGGATAATAATGCTCGATCAAGGTCAGGCCGAGGGGCGAAGGCAAGTGCAGATGGCATTGCGGCAATCGCCCGAACTCAAGGATTATTACGCGCTTTACGGCATCAAGCCGAAACTGTGACGGTGCTGCGCTGGTTTAAATCAGTCCCTTTGCGCGAAGCGAAGTATGGCCATTGCGCCCGATGATCACATGGTCGTGAACCACTATGCCAAGCAGGCGGCCTGCCTCGGCAATACGGCCGGTGATCTGGATGTCGGCACGGCTCGGTTCGGGATTACCGCTCGGGTGGTTGTGCACCAGTATCAGCGCGGTGGCCCCGATATCGAGCCCCTGACGGATAACTTCGCGCGGGTGAATTGCCGCTTCGTCAATTGACCCGTCGCCGACGTGATGATCGAGAATGAGGCGGTTTTGTGTGTTGAGATAAAGCACCCGAACGCGCTCAACCGTCAGATGCGCCATATCGATGGTCAGATAATCGAGCAGAGCCTGCCAGCTGCCGAGCACCGGCTTTTGGGCGATTTCGCTCCGCGCCATGCGGCGGGCGGCGAGGGCGACGCTCTTGAGCGCTGCGGCACTGGTTTCGCCGATACCGGGTACTTTCTGCAAGGCCGATGCATCGGCATTGAGGACCGCTGCTAAGGACCCGAACCGGTCCAGCAAGGCTTTGGCGGCGGGCTTGGTATCCCCCTGCTTGATAGCGGCAAACAATAGATATTCGAGCACTTCATAATCGGCCAGCGCCTCAGCGCCGCCGGATAAAAGCCGTTCGCGCAACCTTGCGCGGTGGCCGGCCCCGTCATGTTTCCGTTTGTTTTCGTCCGTTTGCGGCACAATCTTTCCTGCCTTGTATGCAACGCTGCATTGCCTTTCTGGCGGCTTGCGCGCAAGTAACAATGGATGGCGTCGCTTCCCGACCAGATTGCCGAAGACAACACAGCTGTCATGCCGCGCATGTGGCTTAAAGTCGTGCGCCGGGCTGCGGCGTTGCTGCTGGTCGTTCTGTTGGGATTGGTTGCTTATGGCTGGACCCAGCGTGAGAAGATTGCGCGGGATTTAATCGGGGAGCAATTGGCTGGCCTCGATCTACCGGTCACTTACGATGTGTCGGTAATTTCGACCGAGCGGCAGGTTCTGGAAAACATTGTGGTCGGCGATCCGGTGCGGCCCGACCTGACGATCGAACGGATTGATGTCGAATTGGCATATGGCTTCGGGATCCCTGAAATCGGGCGCATTATTGTTACCAAGCCGCGGCTTTTCGGCAGCTACCGCAAGGGTAAGCTGAGTTTCGGCAGCCTCGATCGGGTGCTGTTTGACAATGCGCGTGAATCTACTGGATTTCCGGCGCTCGATATCAAATTGGTCGATGGACGCGGATTGATCGACAGTGAATTTGGTCCGCTTGGTCTGAAATTGGAGGGGGCAGGGAGGCTCGACGGAGGCTTTGCAGGTACCATAGCCGCGGTCGCGCCGTCGGTAACTCTCCAGCAATGCCGTATGGGCCGCTCGACACTGTATGGCGATCTCAGATTGGAGAAAGCCAGCATTGAATGGTCTGGCCCGATCCGAACGGCTATGGTCGATTGCCCCCAATTTGCGGCTAAGCTGGGAAAGGCTGATGCGCAGGCGCAAGTGTCGCTTACCAATGATTTTTCAGCGATCACCGCCAAGGCTGAACTGGCTGGAACCAGACTGTCTGCTTCGGGTGTTGCAGCACGAGGGCTGAAAGGGGATATTAATCTGAAATTCGCTGAAAACGGGCTTGTGTCGAAGTTCGACCTCACTGCTTCAGCAATTTCCTCGAGCCAGTTTGAGGCCAATTCACTCAGGCTCGATGGTCAATTGCGAAGCGGCAAAAATTTGGCGGCGATGGAGCTTCGTGGGTCTGTGGCGGGGAAAGCCATTACCTCAGGGGCCGGCATCGGCAGCCAGTTGGCGGCTTTGTCAGGGACAGCAGAAGGGACGCTTGCGCAACCATTGCTAGAAAAACTGCGCCGAGCGATTGCGGATGAATTCAAAGGGACCAATCTTGATGCAGATTTTACTGCACGGCAAACAGACGGGGCGATCACTTTGGTGGTGCCGCAGGCCGTGCTGAGAAATCAGGCGGGCGCTGGCCTGATATCGGTGTCGCAGTTGCAATTCGCGCAGTCAGGCACAGCAGCACCCAAAGTGTCGGGAAATTTCAGAGTCGACGGGCGCAACCTGCCCAAGATGACCGGGAGAATGGAGCGCACCGCTGGCGGGCAGTCGCTGTTCCGCCTGCGGATGGACGATTACAACGCTGGCGACAGCCGCGCCTCGGTGCCAGAATTGCTGGTGACCCAAAATGCGTCCGGCGCAGTGGGTTTTGCCGGATCGGTCGAGGCGAGCGGCCCTTTGCCCGGAGGTTTTGCGCGCGGGCTCAGAGTTCCATTGAATGGCAGCTGGAGTAGCACAGGTAGTCTGTCGATCTGGCGCAATTGTACCGACGTCGGTTTCGACAGTCTCGCCTTTGCCAATCTCGTGCTCACTTCGCAGAAAATCACCCTGTGCCCTGTGCGCGGTTCGGCCATTGTCCGGCAGGACGAGCGAGGCCTTAAAATTGCAGCCGGGCTGGCCAATGTACGGATAGCGGGTTCTCTCGCGGGTACGCCGATGACGCTCAAAAGCGGACCAGTTGGTTTCGCTTATCCCGGGGTAGCGACCGCCAGGCAGCTTGAAATTGCGCTTGGCCCGAAGTCTGCAGCAAGCCGCTTTGTCATTTCCGACCTTATTGCCAATTTTGGCGGCGATATTTCCGGCAGCTTCAGTGGGGCCGACATTGATTTGGCTGCAATCCCGCTCGATCTGAGGGAGACATCGGGAAGCTGGAATTATCGAGACGGAACCCTGACAATCGAGGATGCTGCATTCAATCTGACCGACCGCGCGCCGGAACCGCGGTTTAACCCGATGCAAGCCGATGGTGCAGGTTTGACTTTGCAGGATAGCGTGATTGACGCCTTCGCATCGCTCCATCCCGCGGGAAGCGAGCGGACCGTAACCAGCGTCGCAATCCGTCACAATCTGTCCTCGGGATCAGGCTTTGCCGACCTTACCGTTCCCGGCTTGCTTCTCGATGATGGTCTCAAGATCGATCAACTGACCCCGTTAGCCTTTGGTGTGGTCGCCAATGTTCATGGTGTCGTTACCGGAAGCGGAAGAATCGACTGGAGTCCCAATAGGATTACCAGTTCGGGTGAATTTTCGTCCGAATCGATTGATCTGGCGGCTGCATTCGGGCCGGTTAAGGGCGCCTCCGGCACCATCCGCTTTAGCGATTTGCTTAACCCGACCACTGCGCCCAACCAGACAATCCGGGTGGCCTCGATCAATCCGGGTATCGAAGTATTCGACGGCATAATCGGTTTCAGTCTGGTTGATGGCCAGATATTGGGCGTCACCGGAGGAACATGGCCGTTCATGGGCGGTACTCTGCGCCTGAAGCCGACCAAGCTCAACCTCGGCATTGCTGAGAAGCGCAGCTATATCCTGGAGGTTGAAGGGCTGGATGCGGGACGATTCGTCAATAATCTTGAAATGGAAAACCTGCTCGCGACAGGCGTTTTTGACGGGACGCTGCCGATTGTCTTTGATGAATTGGGCAATGGGCAGATCATTGGCGGACTGCTGGAAGCGCGCGCACCGGGGGGCAATGTCGCCTATATCGGGCAACTGACCTATGAAGATTTGTCACCCATCGCCAATTTCGCCTTCGATACGCTACGCAGCCTGGATTATTCGACCATGCGGATCGAAATGGACGGGCCGCTGACCGGCGACATTCTTACGCGTATCCAGCTTGGCAAGGTGAAGCAAGGCGAGGGAACCAAGCGCAATTTCATCACCCGGCAATTGGCCGATCTGCCGCTGCAATTTAACGTCAACATCCGTGCTCCGTTCTTTCAGCTATTCAGCTCGATGCGCTCGCTTTACGATCCGACGGCGCTGCAGGACCCGCGCACACTCGGACTGATCGTTGATGGACCTGACATTCAATTGCCAAACGCAAAACGGCAGGATCCACTACCTGCAAAACCGCAGGTACCAGCCAATGATAATAACTGATGTTGAATTGCCCATTCATTCTTCAGACAGCGAGGATATGCGATGAAGAGAGATAAATTGACCTGTGCCGAAGCGGGTGCAACACTTCCAGCAATGGAAAATGTACGCATATTCGGTTCGCGCACAGGGCGACAAATAGGATTGATAGTGCTTGGTTCGCTGGCGCTTTCGGGGTGCATAACTGTTAATGCCCCTTCGGAACCGATCGTGATCGAGCTCAATATCAATATTACGCAGGAAGTTGTTTACCGCTTGGCCAAAGATGTCACCGATACGATTGAAGAGAATCCGGGCATTTTTTGATACGCCGAAGTTGGTTTTAGGAGGCTGTAATGGCTAGGATTTTTGGTTTGAAAACGGCTATTTCATTTGCGGTTGGCGTTGCTGCGGTCGCGGGTCTTTCGGGCATTGTGACTGCGCAAGGCGCAAATGATCTCGATCAAGCGCGCGCCGCCGGGCTCGTTGGTGAAACACCGTCAGGCTATGTCGCTGCTGTTGGCAGCGAAACCCCCGCGATTGCCAGCCTTGTGCGCTCGATCAATATGCAGCGCAAAGAGGTCTACGCGGTGAAAGCCCCGGCTGCGACGCCCGCAGTGACGATCGATCAG
>JBATLU010000241.1:0-2771 GCA_049289475.1 Pontixanthobacter sp.
ACTCAGGGCCGCCGGATCTTGTCCGCCATTACCCTCAATCCCCATGATGAAGTGCCCAAAGGTCAGCAGGACGGCACCAAACAGCACAGCCTTTCGCTGTCCCAACCATTTGTCAGCCAGATAACCACCGACAACGGGAGTAATGTAGACGAGTGCGGTGTATGCACCGTAAATGATCCCGGCTTCACTATCTGAAAACAGCCAATGCTTTGTCAGATAGAAAATCAACAGTGCACGCATGCCGTAGTAGGAGAAGCGCTCCCACATTTCGGCGAAGAACAGGACGAACAATCCCTTCGGATGCCCCAGGATTGTACCTGCTGCATCCCCGTTTTCGGCATATTTCGTTGCCATATAATAGATTCCCTGAATTTTAAGTCCGCAGTCTGTTGAGCGGATCCGAATGGCTGCACCCTAACGCCTCAATTTCCCATGTGAAGCGTTAGTTTCAGGCGAAACCGCAATTTGCGCGCAAAACCTGCAAGGTGCGCGCGGCTTGACGCGGCGCAGTGTATTATGGCACTGAAGCACCCGAGCAGAGGAAATAGTGATGACCCAGCAAAGCCGCCCCGTCTATCTCAAGCTGCGCGACCAGATCGCCGCGGCAATAATCGAGGGTGAATATGCGGAAGGGGCGATGCTTCCGTCGGTTCGTGCATTTGCGGCAGCGCAGGGCGCCAATCCTCTAACGGTGGCCAAAGCCTATCAGCAGTTCCAGAATGACGGTCTGGTCGAGGTTCAACGCGGCGTCGGGATGTATGTCGTAGCAGGTGCGGCAGAGAAATTGCGCCGGTTCGAACGCGAACATTTCATCGGTCAGGAATGGCCCGAAATTCGCCGCCGGATGCAAAGACTGGGTATCGAGGCAGCCGAATTGCTCGAATCCAGCTGAGCCAAGCAGCTTTCGGCATAAAATATCGCCGCTTGGTCGAAAATTTAGCCGCATTCATTGCATAAACGCATTATGTCTGGCAGATTAATGATCAGGGTGGTGTGGCCGTAATGGCCTTTTTAGCAGCTTTGCACTTTTATCTGTCGCGGCTTGGGTCGGTTTGTGACGGTTCGGCGCAAGCTAGGAGTGGACAATGATACGGTCAGAACTGTTGCAGGCCTTGGCGAAAGACAACCCCGATTTGCGCGCCGATGAAGTCGAGCAGGTCGTCGACATTTTCTTCGACGAGATTACCAAAAGATTGGCCGAAGGCGGCCGCGTGGAACTTCGCGGTTTCGGCGCGTTTTCGACGCGCGATCGTGAGGCGCGCGCGGGCCGTAACCCGCGCACCGGCGATTCGGTTCAGGTTCCTTCCAAACGAGTCCCTTATTTCAAGCCGGGCAAGGAAATGCGCGAGCGGCTCAACCCGAGCTGATTTCCTGCATAGGCGGTTTGCACCTGCTGCAAGATTGCTGAAAAAATTCCAAGGATGATTGGCCTTTTCCGCGCAAGCGGTTAGGTGCGCTGTGCATTTTGTAATGGGATTTGTCCCGTTCGAAACATGCGGGTGTGGCGGAATGGTAGACGCCGGGGACTTAAAATCCCCTGATCATTGATCGTGCTGGTTCGAGTCCAGTCACCCGTACCACTGCTTAATTCCTTTGCCCGTGCGACCCCCTAGTGTCGCGCTAGGCCACCGCTAGCCAATTTCCTCTACCCCACTATTGCTGCACTTCGCCGGAGTGTTTCAAGTGTGGGGGAGAAACAAGTCATGCATATTGCGCCGTCTCTGCCCCAACTTGCGATGGCGGTCGAAGAACGCGCGGCACCGCGTTTCACGCTGCTGATCCGCGCGGCAAAACTGGTTGTGGGGGAGCGGGAATATGTGTGCGTTGTGCGCGATATTTCCGCCAGTGGCGCCAGCATACGCAGTTTTCATCGCATCCCAGCAGCGCCGCATCTGGCCTTGGAATTCCAACCGGGGCACGCGCACAGTGCTGCCCTGGTTTGGCAAAGCGATGGAGAGGCGGGGTTCAAATTCGACCATCCGGTCGATGTCGAACGGATACTCACTGGCTATAGCGATTACCCGCGCCGCGATCTGCGCTTTGCGATCGAGCGGCCTGCGCTGCTCAATTTTGACGGAAATTGTGTGGCTGCAAGGCTGGTCAATCTGTCACGGCAGGGTGGAGCGATTTGCTGCACCAGCGCATTGGCGATCGATCAACCGCTCAGGCTGGATGTGGACGGCTTGCCCGATATTGTTGCGCGGGTGCGCTGGCGCAAAGATGGCCTTTACGGGTTGGTGTTCGACACTATGTTTTCAATCGGTGGTCTGGCCTTGATCATCCGCGATCTGCATGAAACAAGTCATTCATCAGATTTCCGCGAGATTGCAGCGCGGCCCGCTCCGGATTTCCCGCCAGCAGACCGCGAAAAGTGACCAGTGCGTTAACCATCTCCTAACCATTTTCCTTCACCTCCCGAACAGATATTAATTCGGGGGCATAAATGACCAATACGGATAAGGCTGCAAATCTTGGATCGCTCAACGTAGACGTTGCCATCATTGGCGCGGGGCCGGCCGGACTGACGGCCGGCTATTTGCTGACCAAGCAGGGCAAAACGGTTGCGATTATCGAGAAAGATGAAACCTATGTCGGCGGCATCAGCCGCACGGTCGAACACGAGGGTTACCGTTTTGACATTGGCGGCCACCGGTTTTTCTCCAAGAGCCAGCAAGTGGTCGATCTGTGGAACGAGATTTTGCCAGATGACTTTATCCAGCGCCCGCGGATGAGCCGGATCTATTACGAAGGCAAATTCTACTCCTATCCCC